>NZ_JAOPHO010000058.1:0-27616 GCF_033141925.1 Peribacillus sp. CSMR9 | reverse complement strand
TCTCGCACTTCCGCTCCAATCAACCTTAAATAGTTTCGTTTTAAAAACAACAATCTTTACGAAAAGAGCCTTTTATTATGACTAACTTTATGTACATATTTTGTTTATTGGTATGGGGGCTTAATTTTATTGCCGTAAAGATTCAAGGTACACCTGTGAGTTTAGAGTTATCTTTAACATATCGTTTAAGTATGACGGCAATCCTATTTTTCATTCTTTTATGCGTTCTCAGACCTAAAGGAAAACCCATGAAAAAGGATGTTCCATTTATTATTGTGTTTGGAATATGTAATTTTGCCTTAAGCTATTTATGTCTTTATTACGCGACTATCTTAAGTTCAGCGGCTATGGTTACATTGATCTTTTCATTGAAAGTCATTTTAACACCTATAGCCCTTCGTCTTTTTTTGAAAGAACAATTACATTCTCGTATCTTAATTGGAGGGGTAATTGGTGTACTGGCTGTGTGTATTGTTATTTACCCAAGTTTGAATGACATTCATGGATTTAATGATATAAAAGGAATCATGATAGCCGTTCTTGGTACCATCCTTACTGCAATGGGCGATGCATGCTCAGCTAGAAATGCTAAGAAGAAAGTAAACCCAATCTATGCTAATGTAATTGGATTTGCAGCAGGAGGAATTCTTTTAGGGGCAATTGTGTTCATAAAAGGACAGGCAGTCAGTATACCGACATCCATTTCATATTTGTCTGCTTTGTTCTATTTAACTATATTCGCCTCCTTTGGAGCTTGGCTATTCTACCTCAAGCTTGTAGAGAAAATAGGCGGGGCAAAAAGTGGATACATGGTTGCCCTATTTCCAGCAATTGGAGGTGTGGCTTCAGTGATGATTGGTGAATCAGATCCATCCATTTACTTGGCTGCTGGCTGTCTTTTCAGTTGTTTAGGTGCTGCCATTGCATTAGGAATAGGCATGCATATTGGTAAAATTAACTTGAAAGAAGAAAATTCGATTAACAAATAAGGGTTTCCGCCGTAATTCGATACAGAGAGGGATGGGACAATGGAAAGTAAATGGCCAAAAGAAATGAGAGTAGCGCAAATCCGCGTTGCACGTCCTACTGATCAACTCAAGAAGGTTGTAGACTTCTATTGTGAAGGATTAGGTTTGAAAAAAATCGGTTCTTTTGAAGGGCACGAGGGATATGACGGCATCATGATTGGGCTGCCTGATTCCAGCTATCATTTAGAGTTCACTCAGCATAAAGATGGCAGTCCTTGTCCGGCCCCATCACAAGATAATCTGCTCGTCTTTTATATTCCTGAACGTAAAACCATTGAGGAAATCACGAATAGATTGAAAGGTATGGGGTATGAACCGGTTTCTCCGGAAAATCCATATTGGGAAAAATCGGGTGTTACCATTGAAGATCCGGATGGCTGGAGAATTGTATTGATGAATTCGCCAGGAATAGGACATTAAAATAATAAAAGTGAATTTATTTAGAATCTACAAGTGGGGACCCAATCTTGCTGCTTAACAGGCAGCCAGCCCCCTTCTTTATCGAATGAATGAAATCGGCCGAAAAGGATGGTGCTTTTCGGTCGTTTTGGGTTCATGAAGACATAGTGATTCCGCCATTGATGTGAAGGGCATCCCTGCTATATATGCTCCCTCATCAGATGCAAGCAGCACATACATTCATTAGATAAGTCATTCCAGGTACGTTAGCCAAGTAGTTAGAAAAACCTCTCAAATCAAAAGGCTTTGAAGCCTTTTTGGAGCATAGTGTAGTCGTACTGACACTATGAACGGGAAAATTTTTGTAATGATTTATTTAGCCTTGGACATACTTAATTAAGATATATAAAAGAACCATTTATCTAAAGGAGGAACCCGTATGTCTAACGAAAATATTCAAAATAAAATGGAAAATATTTGGCAGGATACATGTGGATCATGGGAAAACTGTACGGAAACTACAATTCAGTCATTCTTGGCAAAATCCGAAGAAAGCAATATAGACCCGCAATATTGCATGAGCTGGGTGGAACAACATAAAACCCAAATACCTGAGTGGCCCGCCGTTTCAAAAGTGTCGCTGGACTGGGTAAATCAACATACTTCTACTGGATCACCCCTTTCAATGAAGGACCAGGATCTTTAGAATGGTGGAAGGTTTTTAGCAGATTTGGGCTTTTAAATATTACGAACTCTAATAGAGGTGAAAATAGATGTCGAATAATGAGAAACAAGACGGTAAATCAAATCGTCGGCAAGGTTCAGAATATAACAGAGAGCATTCGAACAATGATCCAGATTACATGGTTAATGCTTGGGACGAAACGAATGTTGAAGATTCATTTGTACAATCAGCCATCCAAGAAGAATTCAATAATCCAGTAATCCAAGAATCCATCTTGAAGTTCAATAAAATAGCAAATGAAGAAGAAAAGGAATCTTGATTTTAACGCCCCATAGGGCGTTTTTTTTGAAGCAGGAAGGAGCAAGAAGTGAAAAGAATTTTTAAGTCATGCCAAGAATCCTAGCTCGATATGGAGAAAATTCATATTAGCCTTTCCGCTAAATAGCAAATTAACAGAAAAAGATTGTGAGGGGTATCCTCACAACCGCAGTAGTTTTACATCTGAAAATTCAGAGGAAAGGCCACGAAATCCTGGGTGAAAACTGTCTTTTTTTATGTTATTTTCTGATCTAGCTCCAAAGGTAAAAAAGCATATTCTCCGTCCTTAATGATCTCACATTTACGAACTGGAATAGGATGTTTAAAAATGGGCCCATCTATTACCGTGGTATGGAACTCTCCACCTTCTCCGCAAGGGTCAATACCACGAGCTTCAAGCTCCTTCACGTATTCATGGGTTAACGTTCGCCCTAAATCGTCCTCTCGCATTCCAAGTGATAAATTAACAGTTACGATGATCGTTACAAATCCTAGATTAATGAACTCTTCAACAGCTTCACGATGGTTCATTTCCCATAAAGGCATCCCAAGCTTTAATCCAGCATTCTTCGTAACCTTTTCGTGCCAACAGCCATGAGCAGGCATATCCAAGTCTCCAGTTACTAACACTTCTGCCCCTTGATTTTTAGCTTTTTCTAAAAGGCGCATAAATACTTTTTCATAATCTGTCCAACTTGCAGCTGCAGTATAAACGGGCAAACCTATTGATTTAGCTTGGGCACGAATGAGTTCCGGAGGCATTCCATGGGATCTGGAACGTTTCCCTTCTTCCTCCATCATGACGATCAGCCCAACAGCTTCTCCAACCTTCACTGCTTTATATAGGGCTAAGACACTATCCTTTCCACCGCTAAAAGAAGCTATAAATTTATGCCCGCGAGCACTATTTTTCCAATCGATTAATTCTGCCATTCATATCTTTCCCCTTTATTCTAATGACTTTTTTCACGATGCCTGTTAGTAGCCAATTTCATATTTTATATATGAGGTTTCATAGCTCTGTTTGTTTGATTTTATCACTATTGGACCTTACAGATGAGACATTATTGCACCGTGATGCAAAAAAAAATGAAATTCCAATGATGAATAAAAGCGAAGTTTTTACGGGATCATGCAATGTTCCATTACACTTGTTTTGTTCAACAAAGATAGAGTGATAAAAGCCGATAATCTGTAATCGCTTCAACACTATAAACATATCTTTCGCCATGTTGCCATAAGAATTTAGAAGAAGAATGATATACAAATAAAGGGAAAAGGCGTTTTGATATCGTATAAAGCATATTATAATTCTTTTTTTTATTAACTAAGTAAAATCATCATTAATGGGAGTGAAGATAATGGAAGCATCGGTAGAGCGGATTTTTTCTAATGCATTGGTGGAATTGGCCGGGCATTTTTTTCTAGTGAGTACAGAGAGTTCAGTAAAACTTGGCGATGCAGAGAACTACGTATTTGAGGTTCACAGGGATGGAACACCATACATCTTAAGAATGACACACCAATCACATCGTTCAAAAGGCCAAGTGCTTGCTGAGTTAAAGTGGATAGAGTACTTACAGAATAATGGAAGTGAAATACCGAAAGTTATCCCTTCTACAGAAAATAACTTAGTTGAAATTGTAAAGGGTCTGGATGGTACAGATTTTTATTGTTGCCTATTTGAAAAAGCCCCTGGTGTAAGGGTGAAAGTCACCGATGAAAATTTCGACGGACATTTATTTTTTGAATGGGGAAGAACAATAGGCCACCTGCATAAAAAAACAAAAAGTTACAAGCCTGAAACAGAATATAAAAGGCTCGATTGGCATGAAGAAGAATTATTGAATGCGGAGCACTATCAATCTGATGTTCCAGAGCAAGTGATGCACCAGCAAGAATTAATCATGAATAAATTAAATGCACTTCTAATTCATCAAGATAATTTTGGATTGATTCATTCTGATATACATAACGGCAATTTCCATTTCCATGAAGGCAAGATTCATGTTTTTGACTTTGATGACTGTTCCTATCACTGGTTAGCGAGCGACTTGGCCATACCTCTGTATTATCTTATGTGGAGTTTAGAACGTGAAGGTGTAAAAGAACTCGATGGATATGCTGCCAAATTCATGGGGGATTTTATAAAAGGTTATGAGACGGAAAATATACTCGCACCTGTAGATTACGATACGATCCCGCTATTTTTAAAATTAAGGGATCTAACGTTATATAATTTTTTTCATAAAAAGTACGATTTGAAGAATGCGGATAATCAATTATATAAAACCGTTCAGAAAATCGAACAAAGAATTATGGAAAGCCGTCCTATTGTTCACTTCAATTCGAACCTGATTTATTGAAAGATTGATGTATCTGAACATTAAAGAGGGTACTGACAAGGAGGCTTTAACTGAATATGAAGTTCAATGCACTAGTACCTGAACTATCAGTATCGAATATAAGTGAATCGAAAAAATTTTACCTTGAATTTTTGGGATTTCATTTAGAATATGAACGTTTTGATGATAAATTTGCCTTTCTTTCTTTGGGAGAATCGCAAATTATGCTGGAAGAAATAAATGGAAGTTGGGATACAGGAGTATTAAAATTTCCATTGGGCAGAGGGATTAATTTTCAAATTGATATTGATGATGTTGAAAAATTGGCGGCTGCTTTAAAAAGGCATGGAATAAAATTATTTAGAGAAATGATGGAAAACCATTATGAAAGCGATAATGAGGTGTTTGTAAAAAAAGAGATTTTAGTTCAAGATCCAGATGGTTATTTACTAAGGTTTTCACAGTCAATGAATCCGAGTAGGGCAGTCTTAAAAAATAAGGGGGATTGGCATGTCAGAAACGAAAAATAATAGTCTTACATATATGATTCGGACTGGTGAATTAAAAGATGCGGAAGCAGTTTTGGATGTACAGTATTCCGTTATTTCCGAAGGTGAGTACTTTATTGCGTTGTCAGACGAGTTTAATAAAACACCAGAACAACAAAGGGATTGGATACGAAGGTTATTGGAAAATGAACGAGAAACCATCATCGTGGCCGAAATAAATGGTGAAGTGATTGGATGGATAGGATTTCAAT
The DNA here is from genome assembly GCF_033141925.1 of Peribacillus sp. CSMR9. Classification (NCBI taxonomy): domain Bacteria; kingdom Bacillati; phylum Bacillota; class Bacilli; order Caryophanales; family Bacillaceae; genus Peribacillus; species Peribacillus sp. CSMR9. The sequence goes on along the minus strand of NZ_JAOPHO010000058.1, from coordinate 22,081 downwards.
CGGAAAATAGGAGGAGAATGTCTCACAAGGGCTCATTTGGGATCATGATTAGAGAAAAATTCAGGGGGATGGGTATTGGAAAAAAACTAGTTAAAGCATTATTGGAATGGGCAGAAGCCAATCCGTTGATTGAAAAGGTGAGTTTAGGAGTTTTTTCAACAAATCATCGGGCAATATCACTTTATAAAAGTATGGGGTTTGTTGAAGAAGGCCGTAAAATTAAGGAATTTAAGATGAACGAAAGTGATTACGTCGATGATATTATCATGTACAAGTTGGTTTGAACAGACTGAAAGAGCATGAATTGATCCATACATGCTCTTTCGGTTTTGTTATGTATCTATTTTTATATTAAAACGATGTTTCCATCATGCATCATTTAATTATTTTAACCTTCACTTGCTTTCTTCCCCACGTTAAAGCATCCGCTTCTTTTGCGATGAATACATCGATTCTGTTTCCTTTGATCGCGCCGCCCGTGTCTGCAGCGATTGCTTGTCCATAGCCTTCGACTTCAACGATGGAGCCTAGCGGAATCACGTTCGGATCGACTGCTATCAGTTTGGCATCATCATATTTTTGTAAATCTACGCCCATTCTTGTGGTGCCTGAACATCCTTCGCAGCTCGCCGTATATGCAGTACTTGTTACCGTCAGTTCTTTAACGGCCGAGCTTGCTAAACTGGCTCTTTCTTCTAATTTACTGAAAGTCCGTGCACCGGCTATACCGTCAGCGGATAATCCCTTTTGCTTTTGAAAGTTCATGACTGCTTGTTTTGTACCTGTACCATAAATTCCATCGATCGTTGATGTGTAAACATCCGAGGCTTTCAATAGCCTCTGCAGTTCAGCTACAGGTCTTCCGATATCCCCGCTTTTCAGTACCTGGATTTTCTGATTCGTTTTTGTTCCTGCTATTCCATCGGCTTTCAGCCCTGATTTCTCCTGAAACTTCTTTACGGATTCTTTTGTAATCGGTCCGTAGTAACCTGTTGCTTCATAATAGGGAAAAACCCCTTTTGTCAGTAATAATTCTTGTAGTTCCTTTACATCACCATTACTCATTCCTGTTGAGAGTGTGCGATCCAAAGCTGCGGCTTCGCCTTTAGTTGGCATGCAAACTCCTAGAATGAATACAGAAGCCGTTAGGATCGTTATTATAATTTTCTTCATGTTTATCCTCCTCGTTGTTTCCTGCAATTAAACCATTCGTTAAACGATCGCTCTTTTAGGCGCTGATAAGGAAAAACACCGCGAAGGCACTAAGGAATTGTTAAAACATGTTAGAGAAAGAAAAGAAATGAGGCGGAGAACGGGTTACCATATCCTTAGTAATTAGCGGATTCTGGATTCTATTAAAAAGAATCAGGAAAAGATAGAGTTCGAAAAAAAAGCATCAGCATTCGTGATCCTCCTTCATAACCTGGATGTTGTTTTGTAAGGAAGAAATTATTTTGATAAAGCTGTTATTTTAGTTTGATGGTTTAAGTTTAGACGCAGAAACGTATTGTCATGAGGCTTATAAAGAAACATGGGTTTGTAAATCTGACCTGCCTCTTAAACATTCTGTTAAATGTATCGGAACAGATAATACTGAACTTTAATGAGTTTCATAGAAAGGGGGAATATTGAAGAAATTGAATCGAGGGCAAATTGAAGTCTTAAACATTCAATCCGCAGAAGCCATAGCATTTGAAGATTCGGTAATGGGCTTCATTTGGCTCTACAAGCTCGATTAAAGTGTGTCATCGTACCAGATCCCGTGGAAACTTTGGGTGGAAAAGAGCTTGACAATGTTATAAAACTTACTAGTCATGCCGGCGAAATCCTGAGTAGGCCCAAATGGAAAAAATATTGAGTTTAGGCAAGTTACACATGGAGAATGGCAACATATAGTGTAGTTAAATTGATTTTAGCCGTGGGACCATCTTGTTAGCCTTCCTGGAAGACCCTTTAGGAATAATTTATTCTAAGGGTTTAATCAAAGACTCCCTTTTATTTTGATATACGAATAAATTAAAAAAAGAATCGGATGAAAGGGTGAAAGGATGTAAATGATGAAATGAAGATGAAATGTGAATTTTCTAATTTAAAAAAATTACGTTATAGGAAAAAGAAATTGAAAACTTGTTGTTCATCTCGAGGAAAAAGGGGCCGACAAGGACCAGAGGGGCCACAAGGAAAAAGGGGCCGACAAGGACCAGAGGGGCCACAAGGAAAAAGGGGACGACAAGGATCAGAGGGGCCACAAGGAAAAAAGGGTCCACAAGGTCCGGAGGGTCGAACAGGTCCAGCGGGTCCACAAGGTCCGGAGGGTCGAACAGGTCCAGCGGGTCCACAAGGACTTGAGGGACGAACAGGTCCAACGGGTCCACAAGGACCGGAGGGACGAACAGGTCCAGCGGGTCCACAAGGTCCGGAGGGGCAAACAGGTCCAGCGGGTCCACAAGGTCCGGAGGGTCAAACAGGTCCAGCGGGTCCACAAGGTCCGGAAGGTCAAACAGGTCCAGCGGGTCCACAAGGTCCGGAAGGTCAAACAGGTCCAGCGGGTCCACAAGGTCCGGAGGGTCCACAAGGGCCAGCAGGGCCTCCAATTCAAGGACTAATAGCAACTACTAATCTGATGTATTTTACCTTTTCTGATGGCCAAAAACTTGAATATACAAACATTGATGGTTTACCACAATACGGAACAACTCAGATATTGCCACCAAGCGAAGTTTCGTATATTAATTTGTTTATTAATGGGATTCTTGAACCCCAAAATTGTTACACAGTTGAAGAAGGAAAATTAATTTTAGATGAAGCCCCCCATAAGGGTTCACCTATTATTCTTCAGTTTATAATTATTAATCAATTAAATCCTTTATAAGTACGTATGGGTGAAAACGGGAGGGGGGATCGAGGTTACTTAAGCATGAATAAAAAAGGTGAATATAGTCAGAAAGGAATCGAATTTCAAAAAGAATTCATTCCTTTCTGACTAAAACAGGATTAGTTGACTACAATTTCAATAAGAATTGGAGTTGCGGGATCTAGTACATTCCCACCTGGAATAGTTATAGTTGTAGTCGTGATGGTAGAGGTATCTGCTGTTTGCGGCTGCGCGTTTATATATAAAACATAATAAGCGAACGACCCTGGGAAGGCTGTTGCAGGTGCACCAGCATCATCCGTAAAGGCTGTTGCCGCAATTGCAAATGTAGCACCAGTACCTGTACCAGCCCCTATTGTGCTACTGAATTTTCTGGAAGCCATAAAAGGTTTGATAATTGCCATTTAGATTCACCTCGTCTCAAATATATTGGACAATTTTTTTAAAAAACTGCTTGTCCTGTTTCTAGTCTATTATTTTTTGTTGTTTTGGGAACGGTAAATGCTCTGATAAATAAGCGGATTTTGATTTCTCATATTTAGTTTAGAAAATATCAATTTGTATTACCGAATCGGTTGTATTTGTATTTCCGCCTGTCGTGACTGCTAATGAAAGACTATCACCCGCTTGGAATGTAACAGAAACATTATTATTTATACCAGAAGTTTGTGTACCAGTCATTGAAAGTGTAAGAGGTGTATTAACACCATTTTTTCGAACTGTCCAAGTATCTGTAATTGAAGTGCCAGGTCCTGTTAATGATCGTACACTTAATGATTTTATAATGGCTTTTTGACTTAGCCGGATAAAAACTTCGGTAGTGGATACAGGAGCTGTCCCAGGTCGATAGAAATGGGTTGTATTATTGGGTAAACGACCTTGATCTGCCCAAATAATTGTGGAAGGTTGTAAAAGTGCAGTAAATCCTAAGTTGTTGGCATTTGAATTTTGCAGATTAGTAGAACCAAGAGTTAAAGTTCCGGCTATTTGTGATATATCTGCTGTAACACCTTGAACAAACGCTAAGAATAAGTCTAGCTGTGCTCCTGCTTGATTAACTTCAGCTCCTATATATGAACCAGCCCCTGAGACACGGGTTACTATTAAATTAATATCTCGACAATGGATAGTATGTGCATTTGTATTAACCAATAAAGCTCTTTTATTTCCTAATCCAGTTGACTTAACTATAGTGTTCACAGCTTTCACCGCACTTATACTCCCGTCCGGGTTTCCTGTCCCAAATGAATGAATACCATAAACATTGGAGGTTCCAGCTGCTGATGCAGTTGAATTATCAACTATTATTGTTGTACTTCTTAACTTGGCTGTTTGTGAAGTGGTTCCGGGAAAAGCAACCCCAATTAAACTTACATGATTCGTTGAGGTTAGCATAAGATTAAGATCTTCTACTCTTGTATTCTCTCCCATAGTTAATAGGGTGGTGCTTGCTGTAACATTTTGTTTTCGGATTGTTACAGTTAATGGGTCAATACCTCTTAATGAATTACCTGGAGGCATTACTACGGTTTCATCATAAACCCCTGGATATACAAGGATGGTTATTCCAGTGGCCGCTACACTGTTAATTGCAGAAATAGCCCCATTAATCGTTTTAAAAGGCGACCCGCCAATAGAACCTGTAGAATCATTTCCTAATTTAGTTACCGTGGCTGTATTAGGGCGGGGTATCAATATTTCTATTATTCCATGTGTCATTTTATTCTTATAGTAGCTACAATAGGTTTGATTAAAGTCAACTATGTTCACCTCGTTTCAGATATATGAAAAAAAGCTTTTTTTAATAGAAAATCAGGAGAAGAATGCGCTTTTTTTATTTTATTGTTCCATTCAATTTTAGTAACTTAATATAGCCTATCGCAGTAAAAAAATTAAAAATAATATTCGTTTTTATTTCAAAAACCACCCTAACCGAAGGGTCACTAACAATATCAGTAATTTTTTGTTGTTTATAATCTTCTATGTCTATCTCCGCTGGTTCGTTTAGCTTTACAATAAAGTCGTACCGCATTGAATTAAAGGGCGGGAAGACGCGATAAAGATAACATTATATTGCTTTAGCGTTGTAATTTTTTCGCTGGAGTAAGAGCCGTAAGTTCATCAATGGGGACCGGCTGCCTCATTGGCGTTTACTTCAAGGACAAATTTCACTAGTATGTTAATTTAAAGCGCCTTGTTAATAGGAAAAAGATCAAAGGAAATTTCTAATGTTTCTAAATGAACATATCGAAAAGTAATAGATCAAGTTGACGGTGAATAAGTGGATGAATCGGATAACGGTATACAAAATCGTAAAAAGGGGAGAGTGTGAGTTTATGGGGCTACATGTGACTGGCGAACGAGTCAAGCTGCGGGAGGTCAAGGAGAATGATCTTCCTAGCTTTTTCGAATAGCAAACAGACAAAGTGGCTTTTGACCCGATGGAATAGCATTACATCAAATCGGGTTATTCAAAAGTGACCATATTTTGTATATTCGTTAACCGAGGAGTGAGTTACTGGTTTGGGAAGCAATATTGGGGTATAGGAATTGCTAGAGGGCTCAATTTTTTGACGAAAGTAAATGTTCGTCCTCTTTATGCCCGGGCAGTCAAGGATAATTTATGATCTATCCTGGTGCCGGAAGAATGCGGATTTGAAAGATTCGGTGAGGACAAAGGGGATTCCCATGCAAGAGGTATGGGTTGAAGAATTCATTTTGAAAACTTGAATCCTAAAACCCAGTTAAGATAAGACTAAAACAATATCGTTATGAGGAACGGGTGACATCGAATGTGGTTTAAGATTTTTTCCTTCATTTTCATTTTATGTGGTCTTTTTGTAATGTGGTTCGCCGTTTTTGGTGACAAGAAAGTAGTCAAAGAGTTCGGCTCTGGAATACCAACGAATTTCATCGATTTTATTTTAATGATGGTTTATAGACTTTTCCCTTCTTTTATTAGAAGAATCTTTCTTTTTGCATTGGGCCTGATCATTTCTATCGGCTTTACCTATACGTTGCTTTATTTATAATTAACATGAATTTTCCTTTAATATAAAAAAAACCTGTAACTTTATTCATTCGGAAACGTAATAAAAAGAAACGATACATAGCTATTTCGATGAAAAAAGTCATTGCAGTGATATTGATATTGAGAATTATGAGGGCGGGTAGCTGACGCCGGCTGAAGACTTTAATGTGAGTTCGATGTTATTGCGCAATAAGGATAGGGAAGGGAAGCGGCATACAGAAACCAACATTGGGTATTTTGAAAATGGGTATGTCGGAGAGGCGGCCATAACCTTGTAGTCCATCGGTAAGAACGGTGAAATTCAAATCTATTGATTGCAGCTGATTCAAAGGATGCTTTTATCCAAATGGAAGAATATCAGTATAGTAACAATATGCATAATATGGTAATATTGAATTTGTGTGATTTTGGAAAATATAAAAAAAGGAAGGTATTATATGTCTGAAACGGTTCTTAAGGTTCAATCCTTAACTAAAAAAATTGGAAAAGCGACAATTGTAGACAATGTCAGCTTTGAAATAAAAAGTAATGAAATATTTGGTTTGCTTGGTCCGAATGGGGCTGGTAAGACCACTATCATCCGTATGATCACTGGTCTTATCAACCGTACGGGCGGTACTGTCATGATCAATGGCAGTGACCTCGATAAAGATTTCGAAGGTGCGATGAATCAATTGGGGGCCATTGTTGAAAACCCGGAGTTTTATAAGTACATGACGGGCAGGAAGAATATCCTGCATTATGCCCGAATGTCATCCAATGACATATCCAATGAGCGAATAGAAGAGGTCATCAAGCTTGTCAAACTGGATCATGCCATCGATAAGAAGGTTAAAACCTATTCATTAGGAATGCGTCAGCGCCTTGGCGTGGCACAGGCCATTTTACATAAACCGTCGTTATTGATTTTTGATGAACCGACCAATGGCTTGGATCCACAAGGGATTCGTGAGTTTCGTGATTATTTGAAAGTACTGGCAAGTGAAGGCGTCGGGATATTGATTTCATCACATTTACTATCGGAAATGCAATTGATGTGTGATAGTTTTGCCGTTATCGAAAAAGGAAAGCTGATACATACGAAAGAACATATTGTAGATGAAAAAACCGAAACGGTAAATGAAGTTTCATTCACTGTCAGTGATGGGGAGCTAGCTAAAAAAATCCTTCAAGAACAGTTTGTGGATATTACGATTCTAAAATATGATGCGAAGACAATCTCCGTATCGGCTACTCGTGAACAAACGGCTGATATAAACAGGAGTTTTAATGGAAATCAACTGGATGTCTATGAAATTGGCATTACTAGAAAATCACTGGAAGATAAATTCTTTGAAATCACTGAGCAGGAAATGAGGGAGTCTGTATGATGTCCTTAGTAAAAAATGAATGGATGAAAATCTTTTCAAAAGTATCAACATATATATTCATCGCTTTTCTTCTATTGGCAGCATTAGGGGCGGCAGTCATCGATTATAAATTAAGTGCCGGCGAATCGGGTAAGGATTGGAAGCAAGAGTTAAAGGCAGATATCCAAGAACAGCAAAAGGCATTGGAAGCTACTGATATCAGTGATGATGAAAAAGCCGAAATCATGGCTGACATTGATCTAAATAAGCAACTTTTAGCTGATAATATAAACCCTGACTTAAACACGAATTGGACATATATGGCGGAATGGACTACAACATTAACGTCATTTGTCACTTTATTCGTCGTTATTGTTTGCAGCTCGCTAGTTTCCTCGGAGTTTTCGGATGGTACCATTAAACAACTGTTGATCAGGCCTTATAAACGTTGGAAGATTCTACTTTCCAAATACATTACTTCCCTGTTATTTGCAGCGTTATTACTTGCGAGCCTGCTTATATTCAGTTATCTAATCGGAATCATATTCTTTGGCAATGGTTCGTATTCAGACAAAATAATGGATCCTGCATCTTTCGGTGAATTCAGTCCGGTGGTAGTCGGCGAATATTTCGTGGACATGATCGTTTACTGGATACCAGGATTCTTGGTCATCACGACCATCGCTTTCATGTTAAGCACATTATTTAAAAACCAAGCACTTGCAGTAGGCATATCCATTTTCATCCTATTTGCCTCTTCGACATTAAATATGGTCATTCAATCATTCATCGGTAAATACGAGTGGTTAAAATTCGTCTTATTCCCCCACCTTGATTTAAGGGGCTATATTTCCGGAACCATGGAAATGTTTGATGGAGCCACACTAGGATTCTCGATGGGTGTACTTGGCATCTATTATCTTATCTTTTTAGCGCTAACTTTCTTCTTCTTCCAGAAAAAAGATATCACTAATTAAATAGAGGGAACGACCGAAATCAGTGGCTGATTTCGGTTTTTCTTATTGAAGCCGCCGAGAGAAAAATACAATAAATTAAATTTCTTATTTGGTAATAATGATAAAATCCCCTTCAAGATAAAGGTTGCTGCGGCAGCCTTTTTATCATGGGCAAAAAAACGCAGGTAATTTTTGAAACTATTTTATTTACTCGACTTTCTTTCAATGAATCATCAATTTAGTAATAGAATGAAACCTTTATCCAATTTTATCCGTATAAGATAGTATAAGGATAATTTGGGCAAGGGGTGCAAAATGAATGAAAAAAAGGTTCTGTTAATGGGACTTATAGGATTCATTTTATTTCTAATAGTTATTTACATATCACAATGGACGGTTTTTGGCGTTGCGATCGGGATAGGCGGAGGATACATAATGGGGATCAGCTCCTTCCTGTTTGCTAGTTAGTAGCTCCATTTGAGTTTTACAGCAGGGACGGTCATTGAAAATGAACAATTCGTCCTGTGCGCCAACAATTCGTCCTATTCAAGTCAGGTTAAAGTTTAATAAGGAAATCGGTATAGCCAATATTTTCATTTCCGATATGGATGGAGTAGATTTTAGAGATGGGAAAAATGCATGATAAACGTAAGTTAGTAATTATACTTATTATTATTGGAACAACATTAGGTTTCTATGTGTACTCGGCATTCTCTGAGAAATTGACAAAATCAACGGACTTGTCTGATGAGTCTATCGGGGGATATAAAGTCTGGGATAACATATCGAGTCCAGAATTTATTAGAGAATATGGAGAACCCATCGATCAAGACAATAACAATGCATATGATTATTATTATTGGAAAGGCGGGTTAAAAACGGCGACTATCAATTCAGACGAGGATAAAGGGAAAATAATGCGGTTAATCATTTCAAGTGCGGATGACGATCTATTTGAAAGTTCCCTTCAAACAGGCAAAGGTATTAAATTAGGAAGTAAGAAAGCGGACGTTCTTTCGAAGTATGGGGATCATTATTATAAAAGTTATGAACAGGGAGCGGATATTATCGGCTACATTGACCATAAACGGAATATTACTTTAGAATTTTGGTGTGTTCAAGGTGGAAGGGTTGCAGAAATACGATTAGATGATTCAGATGTTATTTAATGCTTTTTTTTACCGGGAAGGAATGATTAGAATCTTATCGTTATCTAATCTATTATTTTAATTACTTTTCCTACTTTAAAATCTATTGAAAATAAAAAAGGGAGCCAATCCAAAAGAGAGAGTTATAAAAAGGTCCCATTTTATTGAACTGCACCTCCAATTTTTTAGATGGTGAAAATATAGATGTATCAGAGGGGAGTAAAGGGGAAGAAAATTTAAATTAATTCACCATTTTTTCGAATGTGAACTGAAACTTATTTCCATTTTATCCGTATATTATGTCATCGGGGCGGGGAGGAATATCAAATGTACGATGTTGGTGGAAGCGGGGATTGGATTTTCACAGGTGCTCCGGTATTTATAGGAATTATTTTTGTTATCATTTTTATAATGATCATAGTTAATGTATTCTCTGGTCTTAGTCAATGGGAGAAGAACGAGAAATCTCCTCGTTTATCTGTTCCTGCAATGGTGAAAGTCAAACGAACAAATACTATTAGGAATGGTCATTCATACGGTCACAATAACAATCTCCATTCGCAAAGCTCCTCTACGACTTATTATATTACATTTGAATTTGAGAGTGGCGATCGATCAGAATTCCATATTTCAGGAAAGAAGTTTGGTATTCTTGCAGAAGGGGATGTCGGCACTTTAACCTTTCAAGGAACAAGATATATTGATTTTACTAGGAAGAATTGTTAATAAATTAGTTACTTAAAATGAATCTAGGATAGATTAGGGGATGAAGGATCATGAATGAAAAGGGATGTATGAAATGCGGAAGCAATGATGCTGCCAAGAAGGACGTAGCAATGACTGGAACAGGATTGTCAAAAATGTTCGATGTCCAGAATAATCAATTTACGGTTGTGTATTGCAAGAATTGCGGTTATTCGGAGTTTTATAATAAGCAATCATCTGTAGGCAGTAATCTGCTGGATCTATTCCTGGGGTGATAAGCTGCACAAAAAGAATCCCCTTTTTCATGAAAAGGGGATTCTTGTTTTTTCTTCATTTATGCATGAAGTTCTTTCAGCCCATTACCGGTTGGATTACTTTTCAGTATAAGCTATATGTAAAATAATGTATGATTTCATAAGGAGAAATTAAATGAATAAAATAGCACTTCTTCAACTGTCTTTAGCCATGACAATCTTTGGATCTGTCGGTTTCTTTTCAGGACTATCAGGACTTCCTGCATTGGAACTGGTTTTTGTTCGCTGCATTTGTGCTGCCATATTCTTATGTGCAGCATGGATGATTACAGGACATTTCAAGAACGAAATATGGAATGGTAGGGAGATAATGCTCATCATTTTCTGCGCGGTGGCCAACTTGTTAAACTGGATATTCCTCTTTAAATCTTTCGAACTGATATCGGTGACAATTGCCATTTCGCTTTATCATTTAGCGCCGATCATTGTACTCATTATCGGGAGCTTCATCTTCAGGGAGAAAATGAGTTTATTTTCCATCCTGGCCATTTCACTTTGCTTCATTGGCACATTATTCATTATGGGAACAGATGGATTTCGATCATCAACCCCTGAATGGGAAGGGATTATTTATGGGGTCATTGCTGCATTTTTCTATGCGGCAACCATGCTTTTAGGAAAGAGCATTTCAAAGACAAGTGTATACGCGACCACTTTTCTGCAAATGTTCATTGGATTTTTATTACTGATTCCTTTTGTCGATTTTTCAGTCTACACAACGCTAAAATCTTCCGAATGGTTTTATACTATACTTACCGGCATCATCCATACAGGTGTCGTGTATCTTCTGTTTTTTAATAGTATCCGCCATTTGCCTACAAATGTAGTATCTTTCATGATTTTTGTCGATCCGGCAGTGGCCATCCTTTTGGATATTCTGTTTTCAGGATTTCAACCGGACAGGATTCAAATCTTGGGTATTTCATTGATATTTATTGGGGTGCTCTATTCACTTAAGACGACAAGACCGACTGAAAAGGATGTCATGCAAAAAAGGCCGCACACAATGTGAGGCCTTTTTTCTTTATGGTTTTTCTATCAATCTATTGATTAAAATGATATACATCCCAAATGTCAGGGGTTTCTGATCCAAGGTACCAAGCAGATACACCGCCTAGGTGATTTTGTTTTACCAGGTCAATACGGAGCTTCATCGATTTTTTATCTTCTATCCATATTTGATGCTTTTCCCCTTTGGAAGTATACTCCACGTAATTTTGTTGAGTCTTTTTATCCCATACCTTTTTAAGTTTATGAGATGAAATGATTTTGTTGACTTCAGCCATGGTAAGGTCATGGCTTTTCACTTTTTTGGTCGATAAATCGGTTACCCATTCTCTCGTATAAAATGGTACAGCCAATATGATCTTATGGGCAGGTACTTCTTTCATTAAAAGCTTAGTTCCTTCTTTGATCCAAGGTAACGAGGAAACGGACCCGGCTACTGGGCTCCCTCCCCAATGCTCGTCATAACCCATTATGATTATGTAGTCTGCTATTTTGCCAAGAGCTTTCCTATCCAGACTTTTTGACCAAAAAGGGTCTTCATTTTCTCGGGTGACATCCACAGATACTTTAATTCCATGTGGTTTTAGTGCCTTTTTCAGTTCGCCTATGAAAAGTACAAAGTCCTTCTTGTTTTTTGGATCGATGTTTTCAAAATCTACATTTATTCCATCACTTTTAGTTTTAACAAGTGAATCACGTAAAGCTGAAACCAATTTCTGGCGTTTTTTTGTATTGCCTAGTACAGAACCGGTTAAAACAGGGTCAAATTGATTTCCGATAAGCTGCCAAACTTGCTTTCCTTGCTTATGGGCGTTTTGGACGAACTTTGCATCCGCAGAAACGGAAACGAAATTACCGGAATCCTTCAGCGTATAGGAACGAGGAGAAACTACATTTAAATTAGGTTGTTTAATTTGTTGGGTGTAGTTTTCTTTCGATTCATTATGCGTCCAGCCCATGACGACAGGTTTTTGCGCCTTTTTTTGAAGCTGGGATGTCTTTATCCATCCCTTTTTACCATCAAGCAATTGAACCTGGTAGTAATAATCAGGAATCTTCAATTTTTGGCCAACATTAATTGTATCTGCATGTAAGTTATTTAATTTCGTCAAATCACTGGTGGTTACCTTATATTTAGAAGAAATCTTCCACAAAGTATCTCCTGATACTACCTTATGGATCTTATATTTCTGGGGAATCTTCAGGCTTTGGCCAACAGTAATTTCGGAAGAAGTTAATTTGTTTTCTTTTTGTAGCTCACTTACTGAAACTCCATATTGATTTGCTACTTTCCATAATGTGTTTCCAGTCTTTACTTTATGAATAATAGGGCCAGCGGAATCCCCAACGGCAGAGGAAATGACGGGAAACTCCTCGCCCTTTTTTAAGGTCTTTAATAGAGTAGAACCTAATTTAGGAGAACTAAAAACTTTTGTATTGTCCACTTTAACAGAACCTATGTATTGGGTTTTACTTGATGAACTACCACTGGTTGGAAAGAGACACATACAAAGAAGGCTTAACATAATAAAACATCCAAAGAATTTTTTCACGATTATTTTATTCCCCTTTGTAAAATTTAACTTTACTAGTTTACTATGGAGAATAGTAATAAAATAGAGGTACATTGTGGAAAAGTCTAGAAAATAGGGAATTATCTAAACAGGAATACGATTCTGCTGTTGTGGCCCCACACTATGGTAGGTCGAATTATTCTGTTGTAGGACGAACTATTTTGATGAAGGTCGGAATATTTGCGTGAAGGTCGAATTATTTGCATGTGGGATGGAATATTCCTCCATTTCGACAAATTATGATTTTTATTTACTTTTGGAATTAATTTCCACCTCACGATCTGCTACGACTAATGGTTAGGTTTAATGCTGATAGTTCATCTAGAAATAAGACTATAAAATTGGTAGTCCTATTTGTGTTCATTGTTTTCTTTTTAGTAAAAATCTTGGAGATGGAAGGGCTTCTTGTTCAGCTTCAAAATAAGCGAGTTTATTTGGTATGCAGGATATGATTGAGGGCATCCCCATTCCAACAGCTTTTTCTAAGGCGGTTAATAAGGGGAGCTCCTTACCATCAATATCTTCATCCCAGGATATTACATAACAAGAATCTTCAGCACCATTCTGTTTTAGTAACTTAGCTATATCTACTGGATCTGAATTCGGTTTCGGAATCTAAATGATGTATTCTTCACGAAGAGTTGTTCTGTAAGAATGACAAAGGTGACTTAAGGCATCCTTGCGTTTCTTGGCTGAAGACAATTCGAACAGAATTCTATCTTGGAGCCTTTTGGTGAAAAATGATTTTACAATTGTTTTCTCCATTTCCTTATCCAAACTAATCCCCCTTTACAGTTTTTCAACTGGTAAATCCATATAGTCTTTGATATTTAACATCTCTCTAAAATCCCTCGAGATTTACGACAGTTTATTATACGTTTGTCGTTTTTAAGCTTTCTATGATAAGAAAAAAATTCTTCCAAATGGAGATTAATTTGTTGGAACTATACCATCCTATTCGTAGGAACAAGGTTAGCCAGTTTTGGCTATTTTCCATTTTTTTGGTAGGGTTTTCCGTTAAAAATACCTTGTACATGACATTTGTCATCTTCTAGTCATGACACCTGGTACTAATAAAATCAGGTTGATTTCTTTATAATAAGAAATAACGAAAAAATAAAGGGAAGTGCAATTGATTAATGACCATACAAAATACTAAAAACTTGAGAAAACAAATTGCTCCTTTTGAACAATCAACGACAAAAGAAAGTATATGGCAGATCATCAATACGTTAGGGCCATTCATTATTTTATGGTACCTAGCATATATAAGTCTTTCGGTTTCTTATTGGTTAACTTTAATTCCAGCTGTGTTGGCTGCTGGCTTCTTGACAAGAATTTTCATAATTTTTCATGATTGTACGCATCATTCATTTTTTAAAAGCCGCCGTGCGAATAGAATAGTCGGGACAGTCATGGGTGTTTTGACTGTATTCCCTTTTGATCAATGGGGGCATGAGCATTCTGTGCATCACGCAACAAGTGGCAATTTAGATAAGCGGGGTACAGGGGATATTTGGACCCTTACGGTGGATGAATATTTGGCTGCGCCGCTTAGACTTCGTTTTGCCTATCGTTTTTATCGCAATCCATTGGTAATGTTTGGGATAGGTCCGATTTATGTTTTCCTTCTTAAAAATAGATTTAACCGAAAAGGTGCTAGAAAGAAGGAAAAAATGAACACCTATTTGACGAATGTATTAATCGTTGGTTTAGTGGCATTGCTTTGCCTTGCAGTAGGTTGGCAGTCATTTCTTTTAGTACAAGGTTCCATTTTCTTAATATCAGGTTCAGTGGGCATTTGGCTGTTTTACGTCCAGCACACATTTGAGGACTCTTATTTTGAAGGAAATGAGGAGTGGGAATATGTATTAGCAGCAGTGGAAGGAAGTTCTTTTTATAAGCTACCAAAACTGATGCAGTTCCTTACTGGTAATATCGGTTACCATCATGTTCACCATTTAAGTCCTAGGGTACCTAACTATAAACTGGAAAATGCACATAATAATACAGAGCCTTTAAAGAACGTACCAACGATTACTCTTGCTACAAGCTTACAGTCGCTCCGTTTCCGCTTGTGGGATGAGAAAAACAAGAATTTTGTTGGCTTTAAAGACATAAAACATTTAACGAAAAAAAGTGTTTCCGTTCAAGTGAAATCTGAATTGTAACGTTCATGAATCATTCAAAGACTCCCTTAATAATCCTTGGATTTTGGGGAGTCTTTTCTTCATATAACGACTCAGTAAAGGAGAGAACTTAAAATGATCCGAATTGTCATTGCAGAGAATCAGCAAATGCTGTTAGAGGCAATTAGTTCTCTACTCAATCTTGAAGAAGATATAGAAATTGCCGGGCAAGCCAGTAATGGAGAAGAAGCTATTACTCTTGTGCACCAATTAAAGCCGGATGTTTGTATCATGGATATGGAGATGCCTGTAAAGAGCGGGCTTGAGGCAGCTGAAGCTTTAAAGTCATTTGAATGCAAAGTGATTATTTTAACGACATTTCGAAGGACTGGTTATTTTCAACTTGCTTTAAAAGCAAATGTAAGTGGTTATTTATTGAAGGATAACCCGAGTGAAGAGTTAGCCTGCTCGATTCGCAGCGTATTGGATGGCAAGCGAATATACTCCCCTGAACTTATGGATGAGTCTTCCAACAATAATGACCAGGAAATGGGTGTGTTAGGCCTGTTAGCCGATGGTCAAACCACACTTGACCCCTCAAATCAGCAAAGCAACACAATTGGGACCGTAAGGAAATATTTTTCGACTATCAAGGATAAAATGAAGTTACCGGCTGGCTAGATAGATTTGGGATAGAGACTTTATGACAGGGTTAGATCAGAAATCCTGTGTTGACACGTTTTTTAAAATTGTGTACGATGGATTAAATCATAATATTGAAAATTCTGTGATAAAGAGAGTAGTTCATTTTGAAATGGAAAGCGAGTTAGGGATGGTGTGAGCCTAATGCAGGACGGATGAATGAAACGCACTTTGGAGAAATTTCTTGAAACGTCCAGTAGAGAACATCGGGGAGTCACCTCGTTAACAATGGAAAGTGGTCACAATTTGTGGCAACTAGAGTGGTACCACGGGAAACTATGCTCTCGTCTCTTATTTAGAGACGGGGGCTTTTTTGTTTAGGAGGGAAAAATGACGATGAATAAACCAATTGCAGCCTTAATTTCAACTGCTTTGAACAATGAAATGCCAGCAAGTGAAATAGAAAAATTAATGGAAAAGCCTAAATTGATGGAGTTAGGTGATGTCGCCTTTCCATGCTTTACTCTTGCAAAAAAGTTAAAAAAGTCACCTCAAGTGATTGCGTCTGAAATAGCTGAACAATTAAACAGTAAGTTGATCCAAGAAGTGAACGTAGTGGGTGGTTATCTGAACATCTTCGTCAATCAACAGATTGTGACGGAAAATGTGTTGCAAACCATATTAAGTGAAAAGGATAAGTATGGCGGAAAGCAGCCTGTACAGGGGAATGTCGTGATTGATTATTCATCCCCGAATATTGCAAAGCCTTTTTCCATGGGGCACTTACGCTCAACAGTCATAGGAAATGCATTGGCTAACATTGCTGAAAAAAATGGCTACAATGCCGTGCGTATTAATCATCTAGGGGATTGGGGCACGCAATTCGGGAAATTGATTGTCGCGTATAAGCTGTGGGGAGACAAGGAGGCAATCGAAGCTTCCCCGATTCAGGAATTATTGAAAATCTATGTGAAGTTCCATGAAATGGCTGAAACGGATGAATCGTTGAATGAACAAGCACGCGCTAGCTTCAAGTCGCTTGAAGATGGGGACGAGGAGGCACTGGCACTATGGAAATGGTTCAGGGATGCGTCTCTAAAAGAATTCGATACGATTTATGATTTATTGGGCATCCGTTTTGATTCCTATGCTGGTGAAGCGTTTTACAATGACAAAATGGATGTTGTTGTCGAGGAACTAAAAGAAAAAGGCCTGCTTACCCTATCCGAAGGTGCCTATGTCGTGCAATTGGAAGATATGCCGCCTTGTTTGATTACGAAAACGGATGGTGCGACACTTTATGCCACGCGTGATTTAGCCGCGGCATTGTATCGTAAAGAAAAGTATGAGGCGAAGAAAACCTTTTATGTTGTAGGAAATGAACAATCCCTGCACTTTAAACAACTCTTTAACGTCATTGGAAAAATGGGGTACGATTGGTCAAATGACTTACAGCACGTAGCATTTGGCATGATGTTAAAAGACGGTAAGAAAATGTCGACACGTAAAGGGAAAGTCGTGCTGCTTGCGGATGTTTTGGCAGAGGCAATCGAAACGGCGAAGCGAAATATTGAAGAAAAAAATCAAGCGCTTGAACAGAAAGAACTGGTTGCAAGACAGGTCGGTGTCGGAGCGGTAATCTTTAATGATTTAAAAAATAATCGGATGAATGATATTGACTTTTCATTAGAGCAAATGATGAATTTTGAGGGAGAAACGGGTCCATATGTACAGTACACATTTGCGCGTATTTCATCATTGCTGGAAAAAGGTGAATTTAAAGAACAGGTAATCCATTTTGACGCTTTAGGAGAATATGCTTGGTCAGTCATCCAACTGCTTGAGCAATACCCGGTCATTGTCCAAAAATCATTTGAACAAGCAGACCCATCACAAGTCGCGAAATTCAGCTTGCAGTTATCACGCGCATTCAATAAGTATTATGCGCATTCGAAAATCTTGGTTGAAGATGAATGGAAACAAATGAAGCTCTCATTCGCTTTTTCCGTAGCCATTGTATTAAAGGATGCGCTAAGTTTATTGGGAATTTCAGCGCCGAATAAAATGTAAAGTTAAAACGTTCTTGCATTAGCGAAGAAAACTGAATGAAAAAAGAATCCATTTTGATCAATTTTCCTTCAAAATGGATTCTTTAAAAATAAAATGGAAGCAAAAAACGCCTACTCGATGACATCGAACCATAACGGGGATTTATTATCAGGTTCACCATTGTAATTGATCGTGATTTCCTCGCCAGCCTTTATATCTTTATAAGCATAAAAGTCTATCGTTAAATCTTCTAAATTATTATCGAATGTCGCATTTGGTGTGTATGAATGATTGAATAGTGATCCATTTCCTAAGGCAGTGACAGTTTCATCGTTATCTCCCCAATAAAAACAGTGATGAAAGAGTGCAGTTTTCCTTAGATATTTCCATTCATGTCTGGGTGAAATGATGACAGGTGATACCTCAATCAGTTCATCTTTTTTAATATCCCTTGTAGCATATACTCCCCTGCCGTACTTCCCCGTATTTTTAATGCAGATTGGTGACACGAAAGCAACTCCCCTTCGGTCCTGTTTAGCTTTCAGTTGTGTTGTGGCACTTTTTTCATCTAGGTCACCGAGGTGCTTATTTAAGTAATCACTGCGTTTGCGAATGAATTCGAAGATGAATTCCGGTTCCTTGTCGAATAGATCAATCTTATTCTTTTTATATGGATCTAGAAGGATGTGGGGGAGTATGCCCTGGTGCAGTGATAATACTTTATTTTCCATATGCTTCACGGTAAATGTGGTTTCCAATGTTTCAACCAAGAGGTCTTTGTAGAACTTACTGTATTCCGGAACCTGCAAGAGCAGATGAATAAGGTGGTTTGCCTTTTTCCCTCCGATAGGGACATATGTGTGCTCCATGATCCCGCCACTGACTTTGCGTCCCCAGGTGGCATCGTAATCCCAAGGAATGATTTCAAATAACTTCGTTTTACTATTGCGATATAGTGCATAGTTATGAGTGAAACCGTCGTTATTCATGGTGCAAACGGCTCCAACCAGCCAGCGTAAGTATTTATGGATATCAAGATGCTGCGAGACTACTTCAGGAAACTTTGCAAGTGGGGTGGTGTTTACTTTTTTGATGAATTCGATTAGATATTCATCATCGGCGGGTTTGCCAAACGCTTGCTTATAGCCTGACGTAAGGGAGTCTTTCACTTTCCCATCCCTTTCCAATGAAAAGTTGGCATTATTGTTGACAGCATAATAAATCGGACCGGCAGGAAGTCCTCTTTTTTCTAAAAAAAACCCATCGACGGAATCCAATTGTAAATACACACCTTTAAACGTGCCATTTCGGAATAGGTTGATGTGTTGGCTATGAGGGGAAAGGACACCAAGGTCTTGAAAGAAATCGAGTGAGAGTTTATTGCGAATGAGGGAAGGATCTCTGTATTCGGCATTGAGATGGATTTTGTGGGCGCCAAAGAATCGTTTTGGCTCGATGAAATCAATCCAATAGGATCTTTTCCGGAATTTACGGGTATAAGAGCCCCGATAGGCAATATCGATATCGTAAATGTCGTTTTCTACTTTCAAATAGGCGGGAATAGGGTCATCGCTCCAAATATCCGCACGTAAATCTTCTAGATCTTCTTCTTCTATCGTTAAGAAATAAGATGGAATATGATAAGACATACACTCACCTTCCTTTCTTTTTTTAAGATGTTTTATGGGCAGTCCGACATTAATGAAGCCGTAATATCATAAAATACTTCCACTTGATCAATCAGGGATCAATCAAGCTGAAGCATTTTATATTTAACTATCTATCTTCTTCTTTTTTTGCCAGTGGATGAACTTGAACTTGAGCTTGAGCTTGAACTTGAACTTGATGAAGTAGATGTTGTTGTAGTTGTGATACCAGTAGTTGTGGTATCAGTAGCTGTGTTGCCAGTAGTTGTGGAGCCAGTGGTTGTGAAACCAGTGGTTGTGCTGCCAGTAGATTTTTTTCCACTGGATTTTTTTCCATTTGATTTACCAGTGGACTTGCTTCCAGTAGAAGTGCTACCGGTAGATGAACTGCCAGTAGAAGTACTACCCGTAGAAGAACTGCCAGATGAAGCTGCTTTTCCTTTTTTCCCTTTCGGCATACAGACCCCTCCTTTAATAAGGTTAATTTTATGATATGCGCAATGGTACATACTTGAGCGATAGTTAACGACAAACGGGCTAATAAAAATTATGGAGAGGATTTAGGAGAGTTGCCTAATCCCAGGAGAATTATAGAATGGATAAGCAACAAAATGGAGCACCGTCCATTGTTAACATCTTTCGTCAATCAGTAGTTGTGTTGCCAGTAGATTTTTTTCCACTGGATTTTTTTCCAGTGGATTTACTGCCAGTAGAAGTGCTACCGGTAGATGAACTGCCAGTAGACTTGCTTCCAGTAGAAGTGCTACCCGTAGAAGAACTGCCAGATGAAGCTGCTTTTCCTTTTTTCCCTTTCGGCATACAGACCCCTCCTTTAATAAGGTTAATTTTATGATATGCGCAATGGTACATACTTGAGCGATAGTTAACGACAAACGGGCTAATAAAAATTATGGAGAGGATTTAGGAGAGTTGCCTAATCCCAGGAGAATTATAGAATGGATAAGCAACAAAATGGAGCACCGTCCATTGTTAACATCTTTCGTCAATCAGTAGTTGTGTTGCCAGTAGTTGTGCTGCCAGTAGATTTTTTTCCACTGGATTTTTTTCCAGTGGATTTACTGCCAGTAGAAGTGCTACCGGTAGATGAACTGCCAGTGGACTTGCTGCCAGTAGAAGTACTACCCGTAGAAGAACTGCCAGATGAAGCTGCTTTTCCTTTTTTCCCTTTCGGCATACAGACCCCTCCTTTAATAAGGTTAATTTTATGATATGCGCAATGGTACATACTTGAGCGTTAGTTAACGATAAACGGGCAAATAAAAATTAACGGAGAGGATTTAGGAGAGTTGCCTAATCCCAGGAGAATTATAGAATGGATAAGCAACAAAATGGAGTACCGTCCATTGTTAACATCTTTCGTCAATCATTGCATCATGATCAGGCAGAATAATAAATTCATGAAAAAAATGCCCTTTAATCCCGATGACCGGGAAGAAAGGGCATTTACCGCGGAATACAATGAACTGGATGTCACGTCACGGCTATAATAAATTAATAAGCGAGGCTGAATAGGGCTTTGATGTGTGATAGATAGCGAATATTACTTGCTTCTTTCATCAATGTAGCCGGCAGACCTTTAAGGGAAGTGTTATTGGCCCCAACGGTTGCCACTGCATCTTTACGGCCAAGGCTCGCAAGTGTACCTGAGTTTACAGGTGAAAATTCTTCAAGTTTCTTGCCTTCAAAGGCTGCATATAGGTTGTATCCAACAAGCTCACCCATTTGCCAAGCATTTTGTGCAGTAGGAGCGTATGGACGGCCGCCTTCTGGAGGGAAAGCAACGGCACAGTCTCCGACAACGAATACGTCATTATGGGATTTGGATTGCAAATACTCATTAACGGTTGCTTTGCCGCGATCCACTTCAAGGCCTGATTCGCCTACAATAGGAAGTGCTGCGACTCCGCCTGTCCAAACAAGCGTATTGGCTTCGATCGTTTGTCCATCTTTCAATTCGATTTGATTTCCTTTAACACCCGTTACAGGCAGACCTGTCAAGAATTCAACGCCGCGTGCTTCCAAGCTGGACATGGCACGTTCAATTAAGTGGTCAGGCAGGACAGGAAGGATTTTTGGACCAGCTTCCACAAGCTTGATTTTCAAGTCCTTGAAGTCCACTCCGAACTTTTTGGCGATTTTAGGGAAATGATCCACGATTTCACCGATTAACTCGACGCCAGTCAATCCGCCGCCGCCGATTACGATTGTAGCGTCCGCTTCGTTATTCGTTTGTGCATATTCACGGATGCGATCTTCGATATGTTTGTAAATTTTGTTAGCATCATTTACGGATTTCAAGACCATGCTGTTTTCCTCAAGTCCCGGAATGCCGAAGAATCCTGTTTGGCTTCCCAAAGCAACAACTAGGGCATCATAAGATAAAGTGGAACCATTCGCAAGTTTCACTTCTTTTTTATCGACTGAGAAAGACTCCACTTTTGAAATGGTAAGGTCGATATCTTTTCCTTTGAAAAGTTTTTCCAAAGGAATCGAAACGGCTTGTTCAGAAATGGATCCGCCTGCAAGACGGTGCAATTCGGTGATGATTTGGTGCGTTGGAAATTGATTCACCACTGTAACCTGCACTTCATCCTTATTGTAATATTCACGTACGGATAAGGCTGATAGTAATCC
>NZ_JAOPHO010000057.1:0-27618 GCF_033141925.1 Peribacillus sp. CSMR9 | reverse complement strand
TGCTTTTTTGATAGTGTGTGCTCACTTAAAATTTAACGTTGGCGCTTTGTTTTGTTCAGTTTTCAAAGAGCAATTTTTTCGCTATATCTCTTAGCGACTTTAATATCTTAACATCTTATTACCGCTTCGTCAATAACTTTTTTTGAAAAGTTTTTTCACTCTTTTTCAAAAGCATTACTACGTTGCAGCAACTTTTATAATATACCAGTGTATAAATTAATAGTCAATAGGTTTTTTGAATATAATTCACTTTTATATATCATGACTGATTTCCCTTGGTTAAGTTCGTTTTCACCCTCATATACATTAGGCATTCCTCCTCAGTGCTCACCCTTTTAAACAGTCTGAAAAGGATGTTATATTTCTCGTTTATTGCCCTTTTTACTAAGTGATCAATTCTGTCATCTTGCAAATCGAAAAGTATTTCATCCATCTCTCTTTTTAACAGGTACTCCAATTCCATCTTTTCTTTGTCATTAATCAATAAACCGAGCATGATTCACACCTCCATCAGACATCTTTCCCCATTCACACCCATTTTATGAATTTTCAACTGATTTTTTGCATAACAATAATCCTCGCGCATAAATTTGAAGACAAGAGTCTTTTGGACAAGGGGATGGATTAATGAAATTTTTCATGGTGCTTCATGCAAAAAAAATCAAGTATTATTCGTTAATTTTACTTACGGCACTTTTTACCGCCTGGTTCCTTTTTGTGCAGAACATTCTTCAAGCCCCAGTTTTTTCTACAGAAGATGGGCCAAAAGCGGTTTATAAAGGGGAACAGAATGTCGCGATTACGTTCAATATTGGCTGGGGTGATGAGAAAGCCGCTCCGATAATAGAAACATTAAAAAGGGAACAGATTAAATCAGCCACTTTTTTCCTTTCGGGATCTTGGGCTGAGCGCCATCCGGACATAGTAGAGAAAATTAGGAAAGAAGGATATGAAATCGGTATGCTTGGTTACGATTATAAGGATTATTCCGAAATGGAAGATCAAGAAATCATCCGAGATATATCTAAAGCTCAAGAAGCATTTAAAAAACTGAATGTAAAGAATATAGAACTTTTACGAGCGCCCACCGGTCACTTTGATAAACGCCTCTTAAAGATCAGTGAGAACTTCGGATATACTGTAGTCCATTGGAGCATCGATTCAAAGGATTGGACCAATCCAGGTGTTGACCAGATCGTTCAGAACATCAGTAAGACCAAAAAGGGTGATATCATCTTATTACATGCTTCAGACTCAGCAAAACAAACTAATAAGGCTTTGCCACAGTTACTAGGGGAACTACAATCAAAAAATTTAAACTTTGTTAACGTTTCTGAAATGATTTCCAATTCATCGGCAAACAGTGAGGAAATCCGCTGACTGAAAAAACTGCGTACTGATGGTCCTCATGAACCTTAGTACGCAGTTTTTATGTTGACTTCCTTATGTATGGCCCGACTTACAGTAGATTAGCTGCTGCCTTTACCTAATTCGCCGGCTTTCATTTCCTTTGCTCGAGTTTGCTTCCGTGCTTTTTTACTGGCCAATTCCTTTTGTGATCGTTCAATCAATTTGCTTAGAACCAAGAGTTGATAAGCATTGCAGACTATCAAAGGAAGCAGCATGAAGTAAAGCCAGCTTACATCATTGGTACTTAGGACAGGTAACCACTCCAAAACTGTGACTACGACCATGAAGAATAAGGCTGGGATAAACGATTGTCTATTCGTTTGTTTCATTTTGAAATAAGCTGTAATCAGTGCTGCAGCCAAAACAACCAATGCTAACACGATATAGGAACTAATCCCCTCGCCTGAACCAAAATTAAGATATCGCAGGTAAACCAGGTCAAAAACAACAAAAAGGATAAGTACAATTTGAACGGCATTCCATAAAGAAGCGCTTTTAAATACTCCCAGACCAAAACGATGGATCGTTAAATAGGCAAAAAAGCCAGCTTGACTTATGACACTAAAAATTAACCCAACACCGAATAACCAAATAAACGTTGATAGGATGGCGCTGGCTTCAAAAGAAGAGAAATAAGCCTCAAACTCACTCCATCGAGCCAAAAACCCTACAACTCCGCCCGTTACACCACCGATAAGCAATGTTGTTAAAAACAATTTAACTAAATTACGGCTGTTCATTGTTTTCCTCCATACATTTCTATTTAATTCCCCTAATTGTACCAACCAAATTTGGAAAAATCCACTTATTCCACCAAGGAATAATATCGCCGTTTGGAACCATATTAACAATAAGAAGGATGAAAGGGGCCCTGCGTATGAGAGTGGGAGTTGCTTTGCTTTTCACGTCATTCTTACTCGTTTGTTCCGGTTGTGCTCAAAATGGAGCAGGCGCAGATAAAATGGAGTATGAAGAGACAAAGAAAATGGTCGTCGATATCTTGAAGACAGATGATGGAAAAAAAGCCATCCAGGATATCATTTCCGATGATAAAACGAAAGCTGAACTTATAATGGACTCGGATGTCATTAAGAAATCCATTGAAGATATGGTCACTTCAGATAAAGGAAAGGAATTTTGGAAAAAGACATTTAATGATCCTGAATTCGCTTCCGCTTATGCTAAAGCTTTAGAAGACGAACATAAAAAGGTATTGAAGGACTTAACTGCTGATCCTCAGTATCGTGGAATGATCATGGATATATTGAAAGAACCGGATATGGAAAAAGAAATGAATAAATTATTAAAAACTAAGGAAATGCGTTCCGTCTATAAAGAGCTGATCATAGAAACCATGGAGAGTCCTCTCGTTCAAGCGAAAATGCAGGAAAGATTGGATAAAGCAGCTACTAAAGCGGTAGAGAAGGAAAATAAGGATAAAAAGGCAAAATAATAAAAAAAGCTGATTCCATTGGAATCAGCCTTTTTTTTATTGTAGCTTTTCAATGACCTTTTTAGCAATATCCTCGTAAATCCTACCGAGCCTATGGTCTGCTGCGTAAATGGATGGAGCAAAGTCCTCTTCGTTCCAATCTGGCTGTTGTAACGGGAGTTGACCTAAGACTTCTGTTCGAAGCTCTTCTGCAAGCTTCGCTCCGCCGCCTTTTCCGAAAACATATTCTTTTTCACCGGTCGTTTTACTTTCGAAGAATGACATATTCTCAATAACACCAATGACTTCATGTTCTGTCTTGATGGCCATTGCACCAGCTCTTGCAGCAACGAAGGCAGCAGTCGGATGCGGTGTCGTAACGATGATTTCTTTACATGAAGGGAGCATCGTATGCACGTCCAATGCAACATCGCCTGTACCTGGTGGTAAGTCAAGGACTAAATAGTCCAATTCTCCCCATTCCACTTCATTAAAGAAACTGTTAAGCATTTTTCCCAGCATCGGCCCTCTCCAGATGATAGGCGCGTTATCTTCCACAAAAAAGCCCATTGAGATAACCTGAACGCCAAACCGTTCTACAGGAATGATTTTTTCCCCGCGGACGACTGGTCTTTTTGTTATCCCCATCATATCAGGTACACTGAATCCATAAATATCAGCGTCAACCAATCCGACCTTTTTACCCAAGCGAGCAAGTGAAGTGGCGAAATTCACTGAAATCGTAGATTTTCCCACTCCGCCTTTACCACTCGCAATCGCAATGAATTGTGTCTTGCTGTTAGGTCCAAGCAAGCCTTGGTCCGCTTCATCCTGCGGAATGCCTTCCCGGTGCTTGGCTAACTCATCTTCAGAAAGCTCCGTGAAACGAATCCCTACAGATTCCGCTCCGTTCGTTTTCAGCAAGTCCACCACTTCCGATTGCATTTGCATTTGCTCGGCAGTCCCCGTTTTCGCAATGGCAAGTTTAACGCTTACATGATTCTTTTCAGGTTTTATTTTGATTTCTATAATCCCATTTGTCTCTTCAAGGCTTTTATGTAGAAAAGGGTCTTTAAGATCCTTTAATAAATTCAGTACTTTCTCTTCTGTTAACAAGTCGAGCACCCCTTTGAATTCGTTTTATTTTCCCATTTTTCAGTATAACATATTACTGAAATAAAGCTTATTATCTGCCCTGTACGCGAAACCTGATTACTTCCCCATAGTAAAAAGGGCCTTGTACGTTACAAGACCCAGAAATCACTCTTCTTGCGTTAGTTTTTCCTCTGTAAAGTAACGTAAAATACCCATATAAATCGAACTGGCCACCTTTTCTTGATACCGATCACTTACTAGGCGCTCCCTTTCCTCCTTATTGGAAAGAAAACCAATTTCCACAAGAGCTCCCGGTTTCTTAGCACGATTCATCAAATACACATGATTTATTGTTTTTGCATCACGCTTTGTATTTTCAAGGTTTCTAATGATTTCAGTCTGAATGAATTTTGCTACCTGTTCATTTTCCTCAAACCTGTTTGTATAAAAGGTCTGGGCTCCTTTCGATGACGCTGAAGGAAAAGAATTCAAATGAATGCTTAAGAATAAGTCCGCTTCCGAATCATTGATCATTTCAACCCGGTTCCGTAAGTCTTCCTGTTTTCGCTGGCGGATCCCTTTTGTCTTTCCCTGTGCCAAATCCTCATCCTTCTCACGGGTCATGATGACAAGGGCACCCTGTTCCTGTAAATAGTCCCGGACCTTTAATGAAACGGAAAGGGCAATTTCCTTCTCCATTACCTCTTGTACATTTGCCCCGCCGTCCATTCCCCCATGACCGGCATCCAGCACGATTACCTTACCTGCCAATGGAAGGTTCCAGGAGTCCCAAGAATCATCTTCAACAAATTTAAAAGTTACAATTAAAAAAAGGACAAACAATCCCATAGCGATTCCTGTATATTTCAGCTTTCTACGCATGACCGTTCCCCTTCCATGATTCCTATATTAAAAGGTATGGGACAAACCATGGAATTAGAACAAGGTATGGGATTTTTGCCTTCTAATGCAGTTTCATTTTATATCGTTTTTCACCAGTCTTAAAGCCGTCCTGCCACCACTCTCCCACAAACCCTTCACAGCAATAAAACAGCCCTTCATCGAAAGCGTTATTCGCTGTAACTTCTCTCCAATACAAAATAAAGTTAAAAAGAGTATCGGTCAAAAACTTCTCTTCCTTCCAACACCTGGCCCTTACATCTTCTTCTGACTCACCGTAATAGCCAAACTTACTATAGTTCGCTCCTAATAAATAAGCCTCGATGGCAACATCGAAGTAGCCTTCCTCCAAGACATCCATGAAATCCTGTCCAAAGTAACGCTGAATCCTTCCCTTCATATCGTCGATAGAAAGATCCCTGAGCAATCTACGTTCGAACTTCAATTGCCTTTCCCTTTGCATCTCCTGTAAACCTAATATCACAGCCATATTTCACCTCCGGGGCAATTCCCCATTTCCCAAATTATTTCCTAAGACATAATTTAGTTTTTGCGTTCTATTTTGAACCATTCATTTATTCTATTGGCAAAATATAATGAGAATAAGTTCATCAGCCTAGGTTGATGATCTAATTGCATGGGTGAATGGAAGTAAATGAAGAAGGCACATGGAACTCGATTTAATATAGAGTCTCTTCTTTAAGAAACTTTGTTAAAAGGCAGAACGCACATTCGAGTGATAAAAGTCTGTTTACAAGGACTTGGAACAAAGATGAACCTTTGAGGAGGATCCAGTTGTTTTTTTAAAATGAATCGATACGCGAACCTACGAACGCACCGCCTGAGTAAACAGGAATATGATTGCATCTTCGGAGATTTACTCGTTGTTTTCCCCCCACTTACAAGCCAATCATTTGGACCTAAGAAACTTGGAATTATCCCCCGATAACTCGCCACTCAGGCTGCTACCCGAGGCTGTCCGTGCCGACTCGGGCAGCTCACCACGCATGCCTCTTCAGGACATTGATTCAATATGTAATTATTCTTATCTGTATTTCTTTCTTGAACTTTAAGCGAATGTAATGATTTTGTTTTCTCTTTCAATCCCCTTAATAAAAAAACTCGATTAGGATGAAAAAGGACATCCATGGTAAACGGATGTCCTTCTTTCACATGATATAACATATTGCAATAGCGGTCATAATCACTGCTTATTTAGCAGCGGGGCTGAAATTCATAGCGTTAGTTCACTCATCAAAAAGGCACTTTTTTGAGGTCACAAACAACGTATTCCAACTCCAAGAATGGTTTGAAATAGTTTCCCAAATTCCACTGCCTATATCTGACCAGCTCTTTTCATTAAGCGTCCTGCAAGGGGCACTACAATTATACCCGCTAATACGACCTGCATTACGTTTCCGAGGATAGAGCCGAATGGCTGTATCCAGTTACCGTAAAGGATAACTTCGGCAAAATAGTAGCCCACGACTTTTACAATCAATGCAACGACAACGGCAAGTGTATATACAAGTTCTCTTTTTCCGGGTACCTTTTCGGATATGAGGCCAGCTAAAAAGCCCATTGCACCTACGATGATGAATGTAAACGGTGCCCATGCTGCCCAAGGAGAGATAAGATCGGAGAAGGCCATTCCGATTGCGCCTGCTATCGCTCCTGTTTTTTTGCCATATACCAAAGCTGCTATAAAAAGGGGAACGTTACCAAGATGGATTAGGCCTCCGTTACCCATTATTGGGAGCTTGATGTTGATCATTGTCGCTACAAGGGTTAATGCGATGAATAGCGCATTGATGACCAAGGCTTTTGTTTTAGTCGTTTCAATTGGTGAAAATGTTGAATTCATATGAGGTCCTCTTTCTTTTTTTAAGTACTATCATACTCCTAATCAGAAACTTAATAAATATGGATTTTACAAATAAATCTTTACCATATAAATAAACTCCCGTGATTTAAAAGGAACACACCATTACGATCCCGGCATTTCATTTGGGCTAGGATGGTAAAAGTCGATAAGAGCGGTATAAAGCGATAATTACCTTTGATTCTCCTTAAGCCTCTATTTATTCTTGTATTCAGACATCCCATGATTCTTACCTTGTTGAAGCCGGAGTAAGGTTAAAGAAGATGGGGCGATACTAGGGACATTCATATGACAATGATCATAAATAAACATGTAACAGATACTAGAGAGCAAAAACCTTCTAAATCCCAAAAGGTCCATGGAGCTATGGTGTGGTCAAAAGCTTTCTTTTCATAAAAAAGACCCCCAACCAAAATGGTTGAGAGCCTTTCGAAACGAAAATAGAATTAACGTTTTGAGAACTGAGGTGCACGACGTGCGCCTTTAAGACCGTATTTTTTACGCTCTTTCATACGTGGGTCACGAGTTAGTAAACCAGCAGTTTTAAGAGATGGACGGTATTCTGGATCAACTTGAAGTAATGCACGGGCGATACCGTGACGGATTGCTCCAGCTTGACCAGTGTATCCACCACCGCTAACGTTTACTAGAACGTCGTAATTTCCAGTAGTTTCTGTAGCAACTAGTGGTTGGTTAACAACTTCACGTAATGCTGCGAAAGGAATATATTCATTAATGTCACGACCGTTAATAACGATGCGACCTTCGCCTGGTACTAAACGTACACGAGCTACTGAGCTCTTACGGCGACCAGTACCATAATATTGAACTTGTGCCAAGATAGTAACCTCCTTAGTAATTATCCGCGTAATTCGTATACTTCTGGTTGTTGAGCAGCGTGTGGGTGCTCAGCTCCAGCGTATACGTGTAATTTTTTGTAGATTTGACGACCAAGAGAATTCTTTGGAAGCATACCTTTGATAGCAAGTTCAAGCATTCTCTCAGGGTAGTTTGTACGCATTTCAAGAGCAGTTCTAGTTTTAAGACCGCCTGGATGCATAGTGTGACGGTAATAAATTTTGTCAGTCAATTTTTTACCAGTCAAGTGGATTTTTTCAACATTGATTAGAATTACATGATCACCAGTGTCAATGTTAGGTGTAAAAGTTGGTTTATGTTTACCACGTAAGATGGATGCTACTTCAGTAGAAAGGCGACCCAAAGTTTTGCCTTCAGCGTCAATCACATACCATTTACGTTCTACTTCATTAGCTTTCGCCATAAATGTCGTACGCATGGTTAACCTCCTAAAAAACTTTTTAATTTTTTATATTTATTTTCAATCACAATAAACTTCCGGGGCTTATCGTGGGATTAAAATACATACCATATTATATTAACTTCTCCCAGATTCATTGTCAAGGGAATGTTACACTAGGATAAGTTGTCTATAAAACACTCTTTGTAACTCCATGAAAAGGTCAGTATGGCATCAAACCGCTCCATTACTGATTTCATCCTGTTTGCCAGTTGTAAAAAAACTGGTATCACTTCGAAAATATTTTTATTTGTAAAATACTTTCCATAAATACAAGCCTTGGGCAGGTGCTGTTTTCCCTGCAAAACTGCGGTCCTTTTTGTCCAATATCCCGATCATATCCCGGGGTTCCATCTTGCCGCTGCCGACTTCCAGGAGCGTCCCAACCAAGATCCGCACCATATTATACAAAAACCCTTCCCCAACGAAGCGAAAAACCATGAAGCCATCGCTCTCTTCAAAGTCAATTTCTTGGATGGTTCGAACCTTATCGACCACTTCCGTTTTTGCCGAACAAAAACTTGTAAAGTCATGCGTCCCTACCAAATAGGAAATTGCTTCCTTAATCGCCTTCCCATCTAATGGATAGGGATAATGATAGGCGTAATTCCGTTTAAACGGATCTCGTAATTTGGATCGGGCTATGATATAACGGTACTCTTTCCCAGTCGTATGGAACCTGGCATGAAAATCATCAGGCACGATATCGACTTCCAAAACGATAATATCGGTCGGAAGAAGGGCGCTGAACGCCTTTACCCAATTTTCAGTAGGAAATGTAAGGGGTGATTCAAAGTGAATCACCTGCCCCTTTGCATGAACCCCTGAATCTGTCCTGCCTGAAGCAGTGACCTTTATAATTGTGCCTTTGTGCATTTGGGCTAAGACTGCCTCAAATTCACTTTGGATGGTCCGTTTCTCAGGCTGCACCTGATAACCAGCGAAATCCGTGCCGTCATAAGCGATCACACATTTATATTTTGGCATAGTACTCTTCCTTATTATGAACGTAATAAAAATAACATGACCGTAAGAAGACCTATTGAGACCATCAAAAGGCTATCACTCGTCTTCCAGTCCAATTGGCGGTATTTCGTGCGGCCTTCCCCACCACGGTATCCTCTTGATTCCATGGCAGTCGCCAATTCTTCTGCCCGTTTGAACGAACTCACAAATAAAGGAACAAGCAGCGGTACAATCGATTTAACCCTGTCCTTTATAGGACCTGATGAAAAGTCAACTCCCCTTGCCGTTTGAGCCTTCATGATTTTTTCTGTTTCCTCCATCAGCGTTGGAATGAATCGAAGGGCAATGGACATCATCAATGCTAGTTCATGTACAGGCATTTTCCACTTTTTCAAGGGTCCCAACAGCTCTTCCATCCCATCTGTAATGGATATTGGGGTTGTCGTCAAAGTTAATAAAGACGTAACAAGGATTAGTAAAGTAAATCTTACGGATATGAACAAACCTTGAATCAAACCGCCTTCATAGATTTCGAACCAACCGTATTCAAAAAGCAATTCCCCTTCTTTCGTAAACAATATATGGAGAAGGAATGTAAATACGATTAAGAAAAAAATAGGTTTTAACCCATTATAAAGATAGCGAAGCGGTATCTTCGAAAGGCTAATCAACAGGATGGTGAAAACCGCAAGTAAACCATAAGAAACGACATTATTCGCCAAGAAGATGACACAAACAAACAGGAACACAAGGAGCAATTTAGCCCTTGGGTCCATCTTGTGTATCAGGGAGTCTGCAGGGACATAACGCCCGATAATCATTTTATCCAGCATCAGCGGTTCCCCCGTTTCATGGCTTTATCTATTTCTACAGCTAAATCACCGATATTAAGACATGGATGATCAAACCGAACCCCAAGTTCCTTCTGGAGCTTGAGCTGAAAACGGACCGTATCAGGTACATCCAGGCCAAGCTCCAGAAGTTGTTCTGGCTCGGAGAAAATTTCCTGGGGAGTTCCCTTTTTGAACACCGTACCCTGGTGCATGATAATGATGTCATCCGCGTACTTGGCTGCATCCTCCATGCTATGTGTCACCAGAATTGTAGAAATGCCCCTAACTTTATGCAAATCATAAAACATATCCATGATTTCTTTGCGTCCTCGTGGGTCCAGTCCCGCTGTGGGTTCATCCAGTACCAATACTTCCGGCTCCATGGCAAGTACCCCAGCAATGGCCACCCTTCGCATTTGACCACCGGATAAGTCGAATGGAGATTTTTCAAGAATTTCCTCACTCAACCCCACTTGGGCGATAGCTTTCCTGGCCAGTTTCTTTGCATCGATTTCAGAAACCCCAAAATTCATAGGTCCGAAACATATATCCTTTTCAACCGTTTCATCAAACAGTTGATGTTCCGGAAACTGAAAAACAATTCCAACCTTTTGTCTAATCGACCGTAATGCCTTTTCTTTCCGTCCAGCCTCAATCGTCCGGTCACCAATGAAGACCCTGCCCTTCGTCGGTTTTAAAAGAGCATTCAAATGCTGCAGTAGCGTCGATTTTCCGGACCCTGTATGCCCGATGATTGCGGTATAGGTTCCAGGCTCCATTGAAATATTGACATCATGAAGGGCTAGATGTTCAAAAGGAGTATTCACCTGATAGCGGTATTCTACATCATCGAGTGTAATTCGCATAAATCCTTCACCAACTCTTCCTCTGTCAAATGCCCATCAACCACACGAACACCATTTTTTTGTAACTCTTTGGTTAGTTTCACTGAAAAGGGAATATCAAGACCAAGGGCAATTAATTCTTCCTCTAATTCAAAAATACCCTGAGGCGGTCCTTCACGATATAACCGACCTTGGTTCATGACTATCATTCGATCAGCTTTCGCAGCTTCCTCAAGATCATGGGTGATCGATATGACGGTAATCTCGTTTTCCTGTTTTAATTCCCTAACTGTTTCAAGCACTTCTTCACGGCCTCTTGGGTCAAGCATTGAGGTTGCTTCATCTAAGATGATTATGTCTGGCTGCAAGGCTATTACACCTGCTATGGCCACTCTCTGCTTTTGACCGCCGGATAGATGGTGCGGCTCTTGATTAAGAAAGGCATTCATTTTAACCTTATTTAACGCACCATGAACACGCTCCACCATAACCTGCTGAGAAACACCGGCGTTTTCTAAACCAAAAGCCACATCATCCTGAACTGTAGTGCCTACAAACTGATTATCTGGGTTTTGAAAAACCATGCCAATTTTCTGGCGTACATCCCAAACGGTTTCTTCTGTCAAAAGTTGATCATTAATCGTTATGGTACCTGAGTTAGGGAACTGAAGACCATTCAGTAACTTCGCTAATGTCGACTTGCCAGAACCATTATGTCCGACAATCGCAAGCCACTCCCCCTGATGAATATCAAAAGAAACATCATCCAAAGCGTTTCGAGACTGACCCTCATATTTGTAAATAATATTTTTTAAAGAAACCAGCTTCTTCCCCATGTGGCCCTCCTCATCCTCGACTGCACTCGTCTAATCTGAACTCTGCTCTATCAACATAAACATAGTAGTATTTCTTCTGAAAATATAAAAAAACGCTGCACCCCTTCCACCGAAAGAATTTTCGGTAAATTAAGAGCAGCTTACAGCGGGCCTGTTACGAAAAACAGGTTATCTTATAATCGCTTATCAAAAAAAGCGGGAAGGGATGCTTGAGCTAGACGTGAAGGCTCCCTGTATAAACAGGTTCCGCCAGCCATCGTAACACTCAATGCGAATTTCTAAAAAACAGAATTTCTATTTAAAAAAAGAAAAAGGGCATAGAACAAGTGAGTATATTCATTTGTCCCGCCCTTTTTCATCGTTGTTATTAAACTAATTCAATAACCACGACTGGTGCACCGTCACCGCGGCGTGGACCAACTTTCATGATACGAGTGTATCCACCTTGACGTTCTTCATAACGTGGAGCCACGTCACTGAATAGTTTTTGAAGGGCATCTGTGCCTTTCTCAGCGTCAGCGATTTCGTTACGGATGAATGATGCAGCTTGACGGCGTGCATGCAAGTCACCACGTTTACCAAGAGTGATCATTTTATCTACTACAGAACGTAATTCTTTTGCACGTGCTTCAGTAGTTTCAATGCGCTCATGGATAATAAGATCCGTAGCTAAATCACGAAGTAATGCTTTACGTTGTGCGCTAGTGCGTCCTAACTTTCTGTAACCCATTAGAGATTCCCTCCTTTGTTGAAGTTCTATATTGTGTGTCTAAAACAAGGCTCACAACATAATGGATTGATTCCGCCATGTTATCAGTCGTCTTTACGAAGACCTAAGCCTAATTCTTCTAGTTTCGCTTTCACTTCTTCAAGTGATTTACGGCCTAGATTACGTACTTTCATCATATCTTCTTCCGTTTTATGAGCTAGCTCTTGAACGGTATTGATTCCAGCACGCTTCAAGCAGTTGTAAGAACGAACAGAAAGGTCTAATTCTTCGATCGTCATCTCAAGAACTTTTTCTTTTTGATATTCTTCTTTTTCAACCATGATTTCAGCATTTTGAGCTTCATCGGTTAACCCAACGAAAATATTTAAATGCTCTGTTAAAATCTTAGCTCCAAGTGCTACCGCTTCTTGCGGACCCGTACTGCCATCAGTCCAAACATCGAACGTTAACTTGTCAAAGTTAGACAACTGTCCAACACGTGTATTTTCAACTTGGAAAGATACGCGTGAAACCGGAGTGTAAAGAGCATCGATTGGAATTACACCAATTGGCTGGTCTTCTCTCTTGTTTTGAACAGCAGGAGTGTAGCCGCGGCCGCGACGTGCAGATAAACGCATACGCATATGACCGTTTTTACCAATTGTAGCAATATATAAATCCGGATTAAGAATTTCTACATCACTATCATGAGTGATATCAGCAGCCGTGATGACTCCGTCACCTTGAACGTCAATTTCCAGCGTCTTCTCTTCATCAGAGTAAATCTTAAGAGCTAGTTTCTTCACATTAAGAATGATAGATGTTACATCTTCCACGACGCCTTCAATTGTTGAGAACTCATGTAGCACTCCATCAATTTGTATAGCTGTGACAGCAGCACCTGGGAGTGAGGATAAAAGGATACGACGTAAGGAGTTACCCAATGTAGTACCATACCCACGCTCTAGTGGCTCTACGACGAATTTACCGAATTTGGTATCGTCGTTGATTTCAACCGTTTCGATTTTTGGTTTTTCTATTTCGATCATCAATAAACCCTCCTTCAAAACGTCAAAACCCCGGCAAGTAAACTAAGTCACTTAAACCGAAATTCCCCATGTATACGTTCCCGCTGTGCGCAACAACTGAAAATTAATCTTCTGTAAGAACGCAAACTCAGTATTATATCCCATTATTGACAGGAATACAAAATCTATACAGAAAAATTAAACACGGCGACGTTTTGGTGGACGGCATCCGTTATGTGGAACTGGAGTTACATCTTTAATTGCAGTTACTTCTAGGCCAGCAGCTTGAAGTGCACGAATAGCAGCCTCACGTCCAGCACCAGGTCCTTTAACTGTAACTTCAAGAGTTTTCATACCATGTTCAATTGATGTTTTAGCAGCTGTTTCAGCAGCCATTTGTGCAGCGAATGGAGTGGATTTACGAGATCCACGGAATCCTAGAGCTCCAGCACTTGACCAAGAAATAGCATTACCATGAGAGTCAGTGATCGTAACGATAGTGTTATTGAATGTTGAACGAATATGTGCAATACCAGTTTCTATATTCTTTTTCACACGACGTTTACGTGTATTAGTTTTACGTGCCATGAAAAGTAACCTCCTTTACTAATTATTTTTTCTTGTTAGCTACAGTACGACGAGGTCCTTTACGCGTACGAGCATTGTTTTTTGTATTTTGACCGCGAACAGGAAGACCACGACGGTGACGTAAACCACGGTAAGAACCGATTTCCATTAAACGTTTGATGTTTAGGGAGATTTCACGACGAAGGTCGCCTTCTACTTTAAGCTTGTCAATGATATCACGAATTTTATTCAATTCGTCTTCCGTTAAGTCACGAACGCGAGTTTCTTCAGAAACGCCTGCTTCTGCAAGAACTTTCATCGCGGTTTGTTTTCCAATACCATATATATATGTTAATGAGATAACAATACGTTTGTCACGGGGAATATCTACTCCAGCAATACGTGCCATGCTTGAGTGCACCTCCTTCTATTTAGCCTTGTTTTTGTTTATGTTTAGGGTTTTCGCAAATAACCATAACTTTACCTTTTCTGCGGATAACTTTACACTTTTCGCAGATTGGTTTGACTGATGGTCTGACTTTCATTGCTATCTAACCTCCTTATACAGATCGGAGCGTAACCGGATTATTTGAACCGGTATGTGATTCTGCCGCGAGTTAGATCATACGGGGAAAGCTCAACCGTAACTTTATCTCCAGGCAAAATGCGAATAAAGTGCATACGAATTTTACCGGATACATGAGCTAAAACAGTATGACCATTTTCTAATTCTACCTTAAACATTGCATTTGGCAAAGTCTCTTGTACTGTGCCTTCTACTTCAATTACATCATCTTTCGCCATTAAAGTGATTCTCCCTTCTCTATGCGTGAACCTATTAAAGGTACACATCTTTCCGTCAACATTACTACAGTCCAATTATCCTCATAAGTCTTACAATTCTGCATCAAGTATTCACCATTTTGTAGAACCAGGCTTTAACTGAGGACCTTTATCAGTTGGACCGAAATGAGGATTTTATGGGTCCTCATGTAAGTCTTGACCGATTCCGTGACCGACATACTCTCGAAATAGAGAAGCAATTAGTCTCGACATAGGTTTGAATAGCATGGGAGATGTTTGAAAGGCGCACGCCTGACATAGCTTCTTTCAACCCTCTATATCACGACTCTTTAGGAATCCCAATAGAGTCACTGCATTTCTTCATCAATTTTGCCGACCGGATATGTCCATGAAGATCACTTAGAAAGTAATCGCCCAATTCAGGGAATACCAAGTACAAGAACCTGATTAATAAATGTGCGAATGCTCTCGCGAAATCCATTATACCCTTTGTATTAAAGGAATGCACCAAGTTTAACTAGTAAGTTGTAAAAATGGTTTGAATTTCATAAATCAATACGAATGATTAATTTTGCAAAGCACCAAGTAACACATCAATATCTTCAAATACCTTATTAATATCTTGCTGTCCGTTAATGTTGACCAAGTATCCTTTTTCTCCGTAGAAATCAAGAAGTGGTTTGGTTTGTTTCAAATTCACATCTAAGCGATTTTGAACCGTTTCTTCATTATCATCAGCACGTTGATATAATTCTCCGCCGCAGCGGTCGCATACATCATTTTTAGCGGGAGGATTAAATACAAGATGATATGTCGCACCACATGATTTGCAAATACGACGTCCTGTCAATCTTTCCATTAAGATGCTTTTATCAACATCGATATTAATGACAAAATTCATTTTTCGATCTAAATCAGTAAGAATGCTTTCAAGTGCTTCTGCCTGTGCCACAGTACGTGGAAAACCATCAAGCAAAAATCCTTTTAGGCAGTCTTCCTTGCTTAATCTTTCACGTACAATGCCAATGGTAACTTCATCTGGTACCAATTCGCCTTTGTCCATGAATGATTTTGCCTTTAGACCTAATTCTGTTCCATCTTTGATAGCTGTTCGGAACATATCTCCAGTAGAAATATGAGGGATATTATATTTTTCTACGATTTGTTCAGCTTGAGTGCCCTTACCAGCACCAGGCAGACCCATTAACACTAGATTCAATTTTCTTCCCCCTCAAACTCTATAATGGGTAAAGGGAACAAGGCGTTCCCAAAACTCATTACTTTATAAAGCCTTTATAGTGTCTCTTCACAAGTTGTGATTCGAGCTGCTTCATCGTATCAAGGGCAACCCCCACTACAATTAGCAAACTAGTACCACCAATCTGTGCAGATTGAGGTAATTCAGCAATCTTAATGAAGAATACCGGTAAAACGGCAATGATGGCTAAGAATATAGAGCCTACAAACGTCAAACGGTATAAAACACGTGTTAAATATTCTTGTGTACTCTTACCTGGACGAATCCCCGGCACATAGCCACCTTGCTTTTTCAAATTCTCAGCCATTTGTTCAGGGTTAACCTGAATGAATGCATAAAAATACGCAAAAGCAATGATAAGAGCGACATATATGATCATACCAATTGGATTGGTATAAGCAAGATTTTCTGTTATCCAACTAGTAACACTGTTCTTTCCAAAGAAAGATGCGATTGTAGTAGGAGTGATAAGAAATGCCATTGCAAAGATTACCGGAATAACCCCTGCAGCATTTACTTTCAATGGTAAATGTGTAGACTGGCCACCCATTTGTGTACGACCTACCGCAGCACGTTTGGCATACTGAATAGGAATTTTACGTAATGCCTGCTGAATGAAGATGACAGCAACCACGATTGCTAATACTGCTAATACAATGAGGATAATCGTTATAATTCGTAAGAATAATTGATCGCCAGCATTTTCAAATTGTTGGGCGTATATTTGATTTGCCGTTGTTGGCAAACTAGCTACGATACCAGCAAAGATTATGATGGAAATCCCATTACCCACACCCTTAGCAGTGATCAGCTCCCCTAACCACAAAAGAAAAGCTGTTCCTGCCGTTAAGACAGTCGCAATAAGCAAGTATGTTGCAATTCCAGGATTTTCAATCAACTGGCCACCTGACATATTATTGAACCCATAAGACATGCCCAAAGCTTGGATAAATCCTAGGATAATAGTGAAGTAACGCGTGAATTGAGCTAATTTACGGCGCCCTGCTTCCCCTTGTTTAGACCATTCAGTGAACTTAGGTACAACATCCATCTGTAATAGTTGAACGATGATAGATGCCGTGATATATGGCATGATACCCATCGCTAATATGGAGAAGTTTTTTAGTGCTCCGCCGCCAAAGGTATTTAAAAGACCTATGACGCTCAGCTGGTCCTGTTCAGCGAGAAAACCGGCATTCACATGCGGTACAGGTATAAATGTACCGATGCGATAGACGATTAACATTAGAAGGGTAAAAATAATCTTATTCCTTATTTCACCCACGCGCATAAAATTGGAGATCGTGCGAAACATTAGATCACCTCTGTATTACCGCCAGCAGCTTCGATAGCTTCTTTAGCAGTAGACGAGAATTTGTGAGCTTTAACAGTAAGCTTTTTCTCAATGCTTCCTTTTGCAAGAATTTTGATTCCTGCTTTTTCTTTACTAACAACTCCAGTCTCAAGTAAAAGAGCTGGTGTTACTTCAGTACCGTCTTCGAAAAGATTTAACGTATCAAGATTCACGATAGCATAGTCTTTACGGTTGATGTTGGTAAATCCACGTTTAGGTAAACGTCTGAATAGAGGAGTTTGTCCCCCTTCAAATCCAAGACGCACACCGCCGCCGGAGCGAGCGTTTTGTCCTTTATGTCCTTTACCTGCTGTTTTACCGTTACCAGATCCAATACCGCGACCTTTACGTTTACGTTCTTTACGAGAACCTTCTGCAGCTTTTAACTCATGAAGTTTCATGTTGGCACCTCCTTGTTAAGTTAAAAATTATTTTATTGTTCTTTTACAGTAACAAGATGAGCAACTTTGGTAATCATACCGCGAATCGCA
Source organism: Peribacillus sp. CSMR9 (assembly GCF_033141925.1). Classification (NCBI taxonomy): domain Bacteria; kingdom Bacillati; phylum Bacillota; class Bacilli; order Caryophanales; family Bacillaceae; genus Peribacillus; species Peribacillus sp. CSMR9. Next base: position 9,890 of record NZ_JAOPHO010000057.1, on the reverse strand, counting down.
GGGTTATCTTCATGAATAACCGTTTGATGCATTTTGCGTAAACCCAAAGTGTTAACTGTAACACGTTGATCTTCAGGACGACCAATCAAGCTGCGAGTGAGGGTAATTTCTAATTTATTAGCCATAATTCGATTTCCCTCCTTATCCTAACAGTTCTTGTACTGATTTTCCACGTAACTTAGCTACGTCTTCAGCACGTTTCAATTGCTTCAATCCTTCAATTGTTGCGCGAACCATATTAATAGGTGTATTAGTACCTAGTGATTTAGACAAGATATCGCTAACTCCGCCTAATTCTAGTACCGCACGAACAGGACCACCAGCAATTACTCCTGTACCTTCAGAAGCTGGTTTCAATAGAATGTGACCTGCGCCATAGCGACCGTTCACAAGGTGAGGAATTGTAGTTCCAACCATTGGTACAGTAATTAGATTTTTCTTAGCGTCCTCAATAGCTTTACGGATAGCATCCGGAACTTCTTGAGCTTTACCAGTACCAAATCCAACATGACCATTTTTATCACCAACAACAACTAGTGCAGTGAAACGGAAACGACGTCCGCCTTTAACAACTTTAGCTACACGATTTACTGTAACTACGCGTTCTTCAAGTTCTAATTTATTAGGATCAATGCTACGCATCTGTTATGTCCCTCCTTATCCATTAAAATTCTAAGCCGTTTTCACGAGCAGCGTCAGCCAATGCTTTAACACGACCATGGAAGAGGTAACCACCGCGGTCAAATACCACAGCTTTGAAACCTTTTTCAACAGCACGTTTCGCAATAAGTTCGCCAACTTTTTGAGCTGCTTCAGCATTGCTACTAGCTTCGATACTGATCTCTTTATCAAGAGTTGAAGCACTTGCTAATGTTACGCCTTGTGCATCGTCAATTAATTGTGCGTAAATGTGTTTGTTTGAACGAAACACATTTAAACGAGGACGAGCTTCTGTTCCAGAAAGCTTAGCACGTACACGCGCATGTCTTTTCTGACGAGTAGCATTTTTATCAAGCTTCGTAATCATTTACGTCACTCCTTTCGTTTACTTATGCGGCATTACTTACCAGTTTTACCTTCTTTACGACGAACGAATTCGCCTTCGTAACGGATCCCTTTACCTTTATACGGTTCAGGTGGGCGAACATCACGGATATTAGCTGCTAGAGCTCCTACACGTTCTTTGTTTGCACCTTTGATGATTACTTTTGTATTAGAAGGAACTTCGACTTCAACGCCAGCTTCTGGCTCTATTTCTACAGGGTGAGAATATCCTACGTTAAGGATAAGCTTAGTACCTTGCTTTTGTGCACGGTACCCAACCCCAATAAGTTCAAGTGATTTTACAAAACCTGTTGATACACCTTCAACCATGTTAGAGATAAGTGCGCGAGTAGTTCCGTGTAAAGAACGGTGAGCCTTCTCGTCAGACGGACGTGTAACAGTTAACACGTTCTCTTCAACAACGATTGTAAGGTCAGGACTGAATGATCTAGTTAATTCACCTTTAGGACCTTTAACAGTTACTTCACTTCCGTTAACAGTAACCGTTACGCCTGTAGGGATTTCAATAGGTTTTTTACCTATACGAGACATATTGTGCACCTCCATTCTTGTGAAAATGTATTACCAAACGTATGCTAAAACTTCTCCGCCAGCTTGTTTAGAGCGAGCTTCCTTGTCTGTTAAAACTCCGTGAGAAGTAGAAACAATTGCGATACCTAAACCGTTTAGAACGCGTGGTACCTCTCCAGTTTTTGCATATACACGCAAACCAGGTTTGCTGATACGTTTTAGACCAGTGATAACACGTTCGTTGTTTGCACCGTATTTTAAGAAGATACGGATGATACCTTGTTTGTTGTCTTCGATTAATTCAAAGTCACGTACGAAGCCTTCACGCTTTAAGATCTCAGCAATTTCCTTTTTGATCTTTGAAGCAGGAACTTCTAGTTTTTCGTGACGAACCATATTCGCATTACGGATGCGAGTAAGCATATCTGCAATAGGATCTGTCATGACCATTATATTTTACCTCCTTCCCAAACTCGGGTTTTACCAGCTAGCTTTTTTAACGCCAGGAATTTGTCCTTTATATGCAAGTTCGCGGAAACAAATACGACAAAGTTTAAATTTACGTAATACAGAATGTGGACGTCCGCAACGTTCGCAACGTGTATATTCTTGTACTTTAAACTTCTGTTCGCGTTTTTGCTTTACGATCATAGACTTTTTAGCCACGATTTCGCCTCCCTTTATTTAGAGATTACTTTTGGAACGGCATTCCAACTTGAGTAAGTAGTTCACGAGCTTCTTCGTCAGTGTTGGCAGTCGTTACGATAACGATATCCATACCACGAACTTTGCTCACTTTATCGTAATCAATCTCAGGGAAGATAAGTTGTTCTTTAACACCTAATGTATAGTTCCCACGTCCGTCAAAGGATTTCTTTGAAACGCCGCGGAAATCACGTACACGTGGTAAAGATACAGATACTAGCTTATCAAGGAATTGATACATACGTTCTCCACGTAATGTAACCTTCGCTCCGATAGGCATACCTTCACGCAAACGGAAGCCTGCGATTGATTTTTTAGCTTTTGTTATAACTGGTTTTTGACCAGTGATTAATGTAAGTTCTTCAACAGCTGTATCTAAAGCTTTTGAGTTAGATACTGCGTCACCCACACCCATGTTAATAACGATTTTCTCAATGTTTGGTACTTGCATTACTGATTGATAGTTGAATTTACCCATCAATGACGGTGTAATTTCACTTTTGAATTTTTCTTTAAGGCGGCTCATTGCTTAGTGTACCTCCCTTCATTTATGACTTATTTATCTAAAGATTCACCTGATATTTTAGCTACGCGTACTTTTTTACCATTTTCGATCTTATATCCAACACGAGTCGGTTTACCTGATTTAGGATCAAGTGGCATTACATTGGATACGTGAATAGCAGCTTCTCTGCTGATAATTCCACCTTGTGGATTAATTTGAGATGGCTTGGAATGCTTTTTCACGATGTTAATTCCTTCAACAAGCACACGATTTTGTTTCGGATATGCTTCAAGAATTGTTCCTTGTTTGCCTTTGTCCTTACCAGAGATGACTACGACTTTGTCACCTTTTTTAACATGCATTAGCTTGGCACCTCCTTGAAAGGCTTTATACAAATTTTACATATTATAGAACTTCTGGAGCTAGAGAAACGATCTTCATGAAACTATTGTCACGTAATTCACGAGCAACAGGTCCAAAAATACGAGTTCCACGTGGGCTCTTATCGTCACGGATAATTACACATGCGTTTTCATCAAAACGAATGTAAGAACCGTCAGGACGACGCATACCACGTTTTGTACGGACAACAACAGCCTTAACGACTTCACCTTTTTTAACAACGCCTCCTGGTGTTGCCTGTTTAACTGTACAAACGATGACATCACCAATGTTTGCAGTTTTACGGCCAGAACCACCTAGGACTTTAATTGTTAGCACTTCACGAGCACCTGAATTGTCAGCGACTTTTAAACGAGATTCTTGTTGAATCATGTACGGTACCTCCCTTCGGAATTAGCTTAATCCGAACTATATTAAATGATTACTGCTTTTTCTACTACTTCTACAAGACGGAAGCGCTTTGTAGCTGAAAGTGGACGAGTTTCCATGATACGTACTACGTCGCCTGCTTTAGCTTCGTTTAGCTCGTCATGAGCTTTTAACTTTTTAGAGTATTTCACGCGTTTACCGTATAAAGAATGCTTTTTATAGGTTTCTACAACAACTGTTACTGTTTTATCCATTTTATCGGATACTACGCGGCCAGTGTAGATTTTGCGTTGGTTGCGTTCGCTCATTCTGCAAACCTCCATTCATTATCGATTAGTGACACCGATCTCTCTTTGACGAACAACTGTTTTCATACGAGCAATCGATTTGCGAACTTCACGGATGCGAGCTGTATTTTCAAGTTGTCCAGTAGCTAACTGGAAACGAAGATTAAATAGTTCTTCTTTAAGAGATTTTAGTTTTTGTTCAATTTCAGCAGTGGTTAGATCTTTGATTTCATTAGCTTTCATTTGTTTCACCACCAATTTCCTCTCTTTTTACAAACTTGCATTTGATTGGAAGTTTGTGTGCTGCAAGGCGCAATGCTTCTCTTGCCACCTCTTCAGATACACCAGAGATTTCAAACAATACTTTGCCCGGTTTAACTACTGCTACCCAACCTTCAGGAGCACCTTTACCGGAACCCATCCGTACTTCAAGCGGCTTAGCTGTGTAAGGTTTGCTTGGGAAAATTTTGATCCAAACTTTTCCTCCACGTTTCATATAACGAGTCATCGCAATACGAGCTGCTTCGATTTGGCGGTTAGTGATCCAGGAAGCTTCTTGAGCTTGAAGTCCAAATTCTCCAAAATGAACTTCAGTGCCGCCCTTAGCCATCCCTCTCATCTTACCGCGGTGTTCACGACGGTATTTTACGCGTTTTGGCAATAACATATTATTTTCCTCCTTCCTCAGATTTCTTCTTAGTAGGAAGAACTTCTCCACGGTAGATCCAAACTTTCACGCCTAGCTTACCGTAAGTAGTATCTGCTTCAGCATGAGCATAATCTATGTCAGCACGAAGTGTGTGAAGTGGAACTGTTCCTTCGCTGTAATGTTCAGCACGAGCAATATCAGCACCGCCAAGACGACCAGAAACTTGAGTTTTGATTCCTTGTGCGCCAGAACGCATAGTACGTTGGATAGCTTGCTTTTGAGCACGACGGAATGAAACACGGTTTTCTAATTGACGAGCGATGTTTTCAGCAACCAATTTTGCGTCAAGATCTGCTCTTTTAATTTCAATGATATTGATATGAACTCTTTTGCCAGTTAACTGGTTCAAAGCTTTACGAAGTGCTTCAACTTCAGTACCGCCCTTACCGATAACCATTCCTGGTTTAGCAGTGTGAACAGATACATTGATACGGTTAGCTGCACGTTCGATTTCAACTTTGGATACAGAAGCATCATTTAAACGTTTCGCGATATACTCACGAACTTTAATGTCTTCATGCAAAAGAACTGCGTAGTCTTTATCAGCGTACCATTTGGATTCCCAATCACGGATGATCCCGATACGCAAACCGACTGGATTTACCTTTTGACCCACAGATTACCCCTCCTTCTTTTCTGATACAACGATTGTAATATGACTAGTACGTTTGTTTATTGCACTCGCACGACCTTGAGCGCGAGGACGGAAACGTTTTAATGTTGGTCCTTCGTTAACGTATGCCTCTGAAACGACTAGGTTATTAATATCCATTTCGTAGTTGTGTTCTGCATTTGCGATAGCAGATTTCAGAATTTTTTCTACGACTGGAGAAGCAGATTTTGGTGTTAAGCGAAGAATCGCTACTGCTTCACCTACTTGTTTTCCTCGAATTAAATCTGCGACTAAACGCACTTTACGAGGAGCAATACGAACTGTTCTAGCGACAGCTTTTGCTTGCATGAGATGCCCTCCTCTCATTAACGTCTTGTTTTCTTGTCATCACTTGCGTGACCTTTATAAGTGCGTGTAGGCGCGAATTCGCCTAGTTTGTGACCTACCATATCTTCTGTTACATAAACCGGCACATGCTTACGACCGTCATAAACAGCGATTGTATGTCCGATGAATTGCGGGAAGATTGTTGAGCGACGAGACCAAGTTTTTACTACCTGTTTCTTGTCAGCTTCATTTAATTTTTCAACTTTTACCAATAAATGATCATCAACAAAAGGCCCTTTTTTTAAGCTACGACCCATGCGAGTACCTCCCTTCGTGACTGTTCTACGGTTCTATATATGAACCGTAGGTCAATCCCGTTATTTTTTACGACGACGTACGATAAATTTATCGGATTTATTTTTCTTCTTACGAGTTTTGAATCCAAGAGTTGGTTTACCCCATGGAGACATTGGTGATTTACGTCCGATTGGAGCTTTACCTTCACCACCACCGTGTGGGTGATCGTTCGGGTTCATTACTGATCCACGAACTGTTGGGCGTTTACCTAACCAACGGTTACGGCCAGCTTTACCAATGTTGATAAGTTCATGTTGTTCATTACCAACTTGACCGATTGTAGCACGGCAAGTAGCAAGAATCATACGAACCTCACCTGAGTTTAAACGTACAAGTACATAACGACCTTCTTTACCAAGTACTTGAGCAGATGTTCCTGCTGAACGGACTAATTGTCCACCTTTTCCTGGTTTAAGTTCTATGTTATGAATTACTGTACCAACTGGGATGTTAATAAGAGGAAGTGCGTTACCCACTTTAATGTCAGCTTCTGGACCTGACATGATTTCCAAACCTACTTCTAGGTTTTTTGGAGCTAGGATATAACGTTTTTCTCCATCAACGTAATTAATTAATGCAATGTTTGCAGAACGATTTGGATCGTACTCAATAGTAGCAACGCGTCCTGGTATACCATCTTTATTCCGTTTGAAATCGATGATACGGTATTGACGCTTGTGGCCGCCACCTTGATGACGAACTGTTAACTTACCTTGGTTATTACGGCCGCCTTTGCTGTGTAAAGGAGCAAGTAATGATTTTTCCGGTTTGTCTGTAGTGATCTCAGCAAAATCGGAAGTTGTCATATTACGTCGACCGTTAGAGGTAGGTTTATACTTCTTAATCGCCATTTGTATTTCCCTCCTTCTCTAATGAATTAAGCCTCGAATAGCTCGATTTCTTTGCTGTCAGCAGTTAATTTAACAATTGCTTTACGGCGCTTGTTAGTATAGCCTGCATGTTTGCCCATACGTTTGAATTTACCTTTGTAGTTCATGATGTTTACTTTCTCAACTTTAACGCCGAAAATTTCTTGAACAGCATCTTTAACTTGAGTTTTGTTAGCTCTAACATCAACTTCAAAAGTATATTTTTTTTCAGCCATTATGTCTGAAGAGCGTTCAGTGATTACGGGGCGCTTAATGATATCGCGTGCATCCATTATGCAAGCACCTCCTCTACTTTTTCGACAGCTGATTTAGTCAAGATCAATTTGTTGTGTGATACAACATCAAGAACATTAAGACCAACAGCTTCAACTACAGTAACACCAGGGATGTTACGTGCAGAAAGAGCAACTTTCTCATCTAATCCGTCAGTAACGATCAACGTTTTAGTATCAACAGAAAGGTTTTTAAGTACTGCTACAAATTCTTTTGTTTTTGGAGCTTCGAAAGACAAGCTTTCAAGTACCAAAATGTTCTCTTCCAATGCCTTTGCAGACAATGCAGATTTAATAGCTAAACGACGTACCTTTTTAGGTAGCTTGTAAGCGTAAGATCTTGGAGTTGGTCCAAAAACAACGCCACCGCCACGCCATTGTGGAGAACGGATAGAACCTTGACGCGCACGTCCAGTTCCTTTTTGTTTCCAAGGTTTACGTCCACCGCCTGCAACTTCAGAACGGTTTTTAACTTTATGAGTTCCTTGACGTAAGGAAGCTCGTTGCATAATGATTGCTTCAAATAATACATGATTATTAGGTTCGATACCAAAGATGGATTCATTCAGTTCGATGTCGCCAACTTGAGAACCTGTTTGGTTGAACAATGTAACTTTTGGCATTCTATTGCTCCTCCTTTCTCAGAAATTACTTTGCTTTAACAGCAGTTTTAACTTTGATCAATGCTTTTCTAGCACCAGGTACATTACCTTTGATCAATAGTAGGTTACGTTCAACATCAACTTTAACGATAGCTAAGTTTTGAACAGTAATTTGTTCCCCACCCATACGTCCTGGTAATAGTTTACCTTTGAATACGCGGTTTGGAGCTACAGGACCCATTGAACCTGGGCGACGGTGGTAACGAGAACCATGAGTCATCGGTCCGCGAGATTGTCCGTGACGTTTGATAGCGCCTTGGAAACCTTTACCTTTTGAAATTCCTGATACATCTACTAAATCGCCTTCAGCGAAAATACTAACATTGACTTCTTGACCGATCTCATATTCAGTAAGATCCGTTCCGCGGAATTCGCGAATGAAGCGCTTAGGAGTAGTATTTGCTTTTTCAACATGTCCCTTTTCAGGTTTGTTAGAAAGCTTTTCACGTTTGTTTTCAAAACCAACTTGAACTGCTTCATACCCATCAGTTTCAACAGTTTTCTTTTGAAGAACCACGTTATTAGCAGCCTCGATAACTGTTACCGGGATAAGTTCGCCGTTTTCAGCAAAAACTTGAGTCATACCGATTTTTCTTCCTAAGATTCCTTTGGTCATAAGTCACACCTCCTAGAGTAATTGTTCATATTTATATGAATTATAATTTGATTTCAATGTCAACGCCTGATGGTAAATCTAAACGCATCAATGAGTCAACTGTTTGTGGAGTTGGATTAACGATGTCGATTAGACGTTTATGCGTACGCATTTCGAATTGTTCACGAGAATCTTTGTATTTATGAACCGCACGTAGGATCGTGTATACCGATCTTTCAGTAGGTAATGGAATTGGACCAGATACAGCCGCACCAGAACGTTTTGCAGTTTCAACAATTTTCTCAGCAGACTGATCAAGAATTCTGTGATCATATGCTTTTAAACGGATACGAATTTTTTGTTTTGCCATAATTTTCCCTCCTTTTCGCCTATTTTGAAATAGACCTTCTCAATGGAAATTTCCCACACACTCGCCATGGCAAAGCGGCCGGGTGTGTCAGCAACCTTCCATATCATCGCAGTCAAAGACCAACATTGTCTATTATACATAAAGCACAAGTAGAATGCAAGTTAAACTTAGACTTTCTTGTGCAACACACTTTTATTATTATACATACTATCTCAAGTATTTACAAGTACATTCTACACGGTCTTTCATATCCATTTTCTTCATTTGGTAAATCCACAACATTTTCTTTGGAATGCACTCAATTTCCAACGGATATTATAGAAGAAAAAATATAAAGTCCTTTAAAATAAAAAAAAGCAGATGGCGTCCCATCTGCTTTTCCCGGAAGGCGTCCCTTCCAATATTGTTTTATGAATCAATTACTCTGTGATTGTAGCAACTACGCCAGCGCCTACAGTACGTCCACCCTCACGGATAGAGAATTTAGTACCTTCTTCGATAGCGATTGGAGCGATAAGTTCTACAGTCATTTCGATGTTGTCTCCAGGCATAACCATTTCTACGCCTTCAGGAAGGTTACAAATACCAGTTACGTCAGTTGTACGGAAGTAGAACTGAGGACGGTAGTTTGTGAAGAATGGAGTGTGACGTCCACCTTCTTCTTTAGAAAGAACATAAACTTCAGCTTTGAACTTTGTGTGTGGAGTGATTGTACCTGGTTTAGCAAGTACTTGTCCACGTTGGATATCTTCACGGGATACACCACGAAGAAGTGCACCGATGTTGTCACCAGCTTCAGCATAGTCAAGAAGTTTACGGAACATTTCAACACCTGTTACAGTTGTTGGTTTAGACTCTTCGTTGAAACCGATGATGTCAACAACGTCACCGACTTTAACTTGTCCACGCTCAACACGACCAGTAGCAACTGTACCACGACCAGTGATAGAGAATACATCCTCAACTGGCATCATGAAAGGTTTTTCAGTGTCACGAGTTGGTTCTGGGATATACTCATCAACAGCTGTCATTAATTCATGAATTTTTTCTTCCCATTCAGCTTCTCCTTGAAGAGCTTTTAGTGCAGATCCTTTGATAACTGGAATGTCATCGCCAGGGAATTCGTATTCAGATAGTAGATCACGGATTTCCATTTCTACTAATTCAAGAAGTTCTTCGTCATCATCACCTACATTTCCATGCAATTATCCAGTATTGTTGGGGTACCTCTTTTCATGCTGATCGGGTCTTC
>NZ_JAOPHO010000056.1:0-30146 GCF_033141925.1 Peribacillus sp. CSMR9 | reverse complement strand
TCAATACTTGGGCGCCCTATCTCTGAATACATATCTTTCACCAAGTCATAAATGAAAGTGAAGTCAATGGCCGCCTCTCAATTTTACGAACCAAATGGTTCGCTGGCACCAGTTGATCTCGCTAAATAGAATCATGTTTAGAAAGCATCCTCATCACCTCAAGTTTTAATACTTTTATTTTAAAACAAAAATGACTCCAGGCAAAAGTGTTCCATCTAAAAGGCAAGACAAAGTTTATTGGAGCGGGTGTTCGAGACTCCTGCGGGAAAAGCGCGTCTAGGGGAGACCCCGCAGGCGAAAGCCGAGGAGGCTCCCCGACCGCCCGCGGAAAGCGAGTGCCTGGAGTGGAAATCAACGTCCAAATTGTACAAGCCATAAAAATAGACAAACTCAATTTTCATCGGGTTTGTCTACAGTCTGAGGCCTGCTAAAGTGCAGGCCTTTCCCATTTCGATTTTCAAAGAGAGATATTATTCACTTTTGGTCAAAGCTTCAAGAAACGTGATGGATAAGCGGTCCGTCCCCGTCTAGTTTGCAGGATGGAAAGGTAAAGATCCTTTTTAGCCCGGGTTGCTGCTACATAGAGCAAACGTCTTTCTTCTTCAAGAGGGGCCAGCTCCCCTTTTCGGTATGATTCAAGTGCGAAATCATGAGGAATGCTGCCATCGACAGCAGCAAGAACATAAACGGTTTGATATTCAAGCCCTTTTGAACGGTGTATGGTAGTTAGCTGTATGGCATCCTTAAAATGTTTCGATAGCTGTTTTATCTCTTGAACCATCGCAGTCATATGATCGACATGATCAAGGAAAGCGGCGACGGTGGGAAAACGATTTGCTGCCACCTTTAGGTCGCGGATGTCATCGGAACCTTTTTCCAGGTTTGCTTCATTTCCGCGCTTTTTTACATATTCCTGGTATCCCAAATCTTTCTCGATGATTTCTAAAGCTACAAGTGGAGCCATATTTTTTAAAGAGCGGATTTGTCCTGGGATCGTTTTTAATTTTCGTTCTTGAAAAGCATGTCCTGTCTTAACAAAAGCAAATGCATCGATAAAATCACAATCCTGCAGTATTGTCATTGCTTTTAACTCCTGTAATATACTTTGCTTTAAAAATAAGGAGGAAAGGACATCAGATGCTGCCTTGCTATCATGGGGAAACAAACTCAGGCGCATAAAGGCAAGCATGCCGCGAATGACCCTGCGCTGATAAAACGAATCTGCATCCTTTTCAATGACAAATGGCAGGTTTGAAGCGGCTAGCCGTTCAAAAATGGCCCTGGACATCGTATGTGTCCTATACAAAACTGCAAAGTCCCCAGGGTTTGCTCCCTTGGATATTTTTTCTTGGATGTCGGATACGATCATCGTTGCTTCCAATTCCTCATCATAAGGATAAAATAATACAGGGGGATTACCAGAATCATGCTGTGCTGTCATCTTTTTTTCCATCCGGTTCTGGTTGCGCTTGATCAAGCGGTTCGCTGTAGCGACAATTTCATGAGAAGAGCGATAATTCTCGGTCAGCTTTACCACTTGGGATCTAGGGAAATCATGATTGAAATTCAGAATATACTTCGGATCGCTTCCGCGGAAAGAATAAATGGATTGATCATCATCCCCAACCGCACATACATTTTTTGATTCAGCAGAGAGGAGTTTTATCAATTCATATTGAACTTTATTGATATCCTGAAACTCATCAACCAAAAAATAGTTAAATCTTTGCTGATATTTCTTCAAAAAATCCGGGTGGTTTTTTAAAAATACATAACAGCCTACAAGCATATCATCAAAATCATATTTCCCTGTTTGCTGTTTATATTCTTCATATTTCTTATATAAAAATAAACAGGATTTCTCCCACTCGTCTGTCGGTTTAATATCTTCTGGAAAGGCCAAGGAATTTTTCCAAAGCCCAATTTGTTGAAGGGCTTGATCATATGCAAATTCCTTATCATCAAGTTCCAATTCCCTGCCAGCCTGTTTCAATATCTTTTCTTTTTCCCATTCCCACTTCAATAGGAAATCGCGCTGCCATTTGGATGGTTCGTGAAAAATCAGGATTTTATAAAAGATGCTATGAAAGGTCCCGCTAACTATTTGAGAAACAAGGGAAGGCGTCATATAGGGATAGCCGAGCAGACGCTGCTGCATTTCCTTTGCAGATTTCGCCGTGAATGTTACAAGCATGATACTTTTTGGATCAATCTTCTTCACTGTGAGCATATAGGCAGTACGTACCGTTAATACCCGGGTTTTCCCACTGCCGGCTCCTGATAGGACGAGGATTGGTCCATCGATCGTCATTACCGCTTTGAGTTGCTCTGCATCTAGAACAACCCCGGATGAGGATAATTCCTGAAAGTATGGTTCCTCTGGTTGTTCCAGGGCAGAAGGTTTATCTGAATACTTCGGATTGCCAGTTATGGGCCGGCTTTTAAGGAAAGGTTCCGTAATGGTTTTTGTTTCTGTAATGGTTCGTGATGTAGGAATCCTAAATCCATTCTGTTCCATATATTCTAATGGCCTGTCCTCATTTATCGGTTCTGAATTCGGCATTTCGCAGTGAGCCTGCGATGGGTCACTATGATAAAAATAGGGTGTCTCATGGATCCCAATAAATAATTTCACTGGTTTATGACAAATGATACAAGAAAGCTGATCACGTTTTCCTTTTTCAAAAAGTGTCTGCAGCTCACCAGCTGAAACGGTATGTAAATGTACGATTTCATTGCCAGATTTTGCTTGATTCATATAAATGGATACCTCTAATCTATTAAAAATATCGGCAATACTCATCATACCAGAAGATTAGGAAAAAAGAATGCGGAAATAGTGTTTAAATCTCATTCCAGACGGGTAATTAAATGACAACATAACTATTTAAATAAAGGTGGGATTCCTATGGGATACATAGCACCTGTTACACAATTTGATTATATTCAATATGCCAACCGGACGGTCGGAGCTGAAGAGAAAGTAAGAATTGTCAAAGGAACGGAACCCATTCAACCGATCCGCTTTGATCAGGTGTTGGAAGAGGAAATGGGAAGCTTTGAAGGATTCGATCAAGTTCAATATCATAATCGGGAAAGGACGAATGGAGCAGGCGCTAATAAAAATCAAATGGGCATGGGGGTTAGTGAAGAATTTACGGCTGAAATGACGGGAAAAGGGTGGTATTTCAACGAAAGTGTCTAGTTTTGCAAAGAAAAACAAAAGAGGACACGTGAAGTGTCCTTTTTGTGTTGATCTCTTAGAGAACGTCAATTTCCACGATTAGAGCTAACAATAATTGTAGTAAAAGTTGAATGTTAAGAGCGATTTGTGCATCAGTTGTTACAACGTCGATATCACGGCTGTTTTCAACAATTGTTTTTTGGCGCGTGATTTGTTTAACATTAGAAGATTGGATTAATTCTTGGGTAATCCTATCAGCATTATCATTATCTGCAACGGAAATGCTTACGATGATCGCGATAGCTGCTTGTAGAGCGGATTGTAGAGAAAGAGCCGCTTTAACATCTGTTGAAGTGATATTTACATTACAAGAATCTTTAATGTAAATTAGTTCTTCGGAAAGCTGAACCTGAGAATTGTCTTGTCTTGCCTCTTGTTCGATCGAGTCGTCTTCGTTATTGCAGAATCCTGTCAGGGGGTGGTGTGAAGCTGAATCTAGGGCTGACCATGATCTTTCAGAGTCTTCATGAGTGTTACAGTTGCTACGATATACATTTTGGTTCATGTTGTTTTTTCCTCCTTAGGTTTTATTCCCTATTAAAATATGCTTTGATGGTTAATCGGGTTGGACGAATAAATCAGTTAATTCGTCTATTTTTTAATACTTAGGGAAAGTATTAGTGTGTGGGGGGGGTGAATGATAAAAGAAGCTGGAGCTTCAGGAATGAAATGTAAGTGCTGCTATGTTTTCTGTTACTTATTTCTCCCCAGCAAGTAGGGTTTGATTAGGTGAAATGGTGAATCATTTATCTTTGGAATCCGTGAATTTGTTGTGAATAGAATTTGTAATTGGATTAACATCTTTTTCCGTGATGTTCTTGTCTTGGTTTATGATTTTTTGCGATTGCTCTTGTAAATAGCGAATGGTTTCTCTAAGGTTATTTCTTTCTTTTTCAGTTAGATCGACTTTTTCCTTTTTGAAACCATGTTTTCTCATAGTCCTCGAAACCAGCAGTTCCATTAATCTTTTTTGAGACTCCTCCAGGTTAAATTCATTGTTGCCCATAAAATTTTCCCTCCTTCTTGCTTTCTATATATAGTCTATGTATTTTTGCGGAGATTGCCATTGAACAGAAATGGTTTTTTTATAAAACGATAATTTAAGATCATGAACGAACAAAAAAACGCTGTCCAATCAGAAAACTGAAAGGACAGCGTTTTTATATCATAAAATGGTCTTCGTCATCGTTTTATGAGGAATGCCAGCATCCATGAATTCGTCGGAAACGATCTCATATCCTAACTTTGAATAAAAAGGAATCGCGTGCACCTGGGCATCAAGCTTTAATTGAGGTACTTCCCGTTCGCTTGCGTATTCCTCAATAGCGTTCATGATCATGGCACCGGCACCATTCTTTCGGCCCGATGATAGTACACAAATGCGCTGGACTTTACCAATGTTGTCGATTACCCTGAAGCGGCCGGCACCTATTGGCTGATCCTGATCATCATATAAAACGAAATGTGCAGACTCTTCTTCATATTCATCGATCTCTTCTTCAAGAGGGACTTTTTGTTCTTGGACGAATACTTTTTTTCGAATCATATAAGCATTTTCAAGCTCTTGGCTGTTCTCTGCAATTTTTACAAACACGAAATCATTCAGCTCCTAATCTAAATGTTTCATAAACGGTCCATGCCCCATCTTCAAGCTGATACAGCAAGTGAACTCGTTTCACCTCTTCTTCATGGCTAACGTCAAGCATGCTTAATTGGCCTAAAACATCAGAATGCTCATTATCGGATAAATCTTGAGCGATGGTAATATGCGGGACGAATGCATGTTCATTTTCACTTTTCATGAATTCCTCATTATTAAGTGCATCATGCAGCTCTTGAAGCCCTTCGGATAATTCCACTTTGAAATAAATAGTATTGCTTACGGGTTGGAAGGACTTTGCTTTCGTTACGTTCATCGTAAAAGGACTGCACTTTTGAGCAATGCCTTTTAATTGTTCCGCGATCGTCGAAATTTCCATATCCGTCGCTTCGAATGTTGGTTTAAGCGTTAAATGCGGTGGAATGAAAGCATATTTCGTATCATACCTTTTTCGATAGGAGTTAGCTAAATCTTGAAGTTTTTTTGAAGGGAAAATTGCAACACCATATTTCATAAATAAAACCTCCTGATATTTTTTATTGTTGTATTATATATAGTTGGACATGTTTTTTCTTGAAACCATCTCAAAAGAGGTGATTACGAGTAAGTTAGAACATTTCCAATAGTGCTCTTTTTAAATCTGCCTGCCAATATTTCCAGGTATGATTACCTTCAAATTCTTCATAGAAGCATGGAAATCCTTTTTGGTTTAATAATTTATGCAATTCCCTGTTGGGTTCTATGAAGTTTGCCCTGTTGCCATCAGTCGTCGGAACATCAGTTTCCCCAGTCCCGATCACATGGTAAAGTTCGAGGAGATGCGGATCCTCAAAATTACGTACAGCATCCATTACTGCTTCATTGGCAAGTGGCGACTGCATGATGCATTTCCCGAATGTATGGGGATATTTTAGTGCGGCCAATAAAGAAACTGTACCACCAAGAGAGTCACCGATCAAAGCTCGACCATGTCCCATTTGATAGGTCGGAAATTCATCATCTAAAAACGGGACAAGTTCATGGGCAAGAAAACGTATGTACGCAATGTGCTGTTCCCCGTCCGGATGATATTTGCTCCTGCGGTCAAAGCGATCTTTATAGGGAATGCCGACAATGATGATATTCTCGATCTCTTCGTTCCCTAATAGTTCATCGGCTACGCGACCAATTCGGCCCATTTGAAAATAATCACGGCCATCCTGAGCAATCACAAGCGAATATTTATACAGTGGCGAAAAATTAGCAGGCAAGTAAACAAGTAGTTCCAACTCTTCTGCTAAAGCTTCGCTTTTAAACATGTACTCTTTAATTGTGCCTTTGCGTAAACTCATTTTCCCGCACCTCGATGATAATTAATAATAATGAAACAACTTACTTGATTATTTTAGCATAGCCTTGCGATTTTTTCCCGTGAGAAGAATTTAGAATAGAATATTTTCATTATATTTTCTAAAAATTTAAATTATAAGGTGCTATAATACTAGCATATAGGAAAATAATACAATAAAAGAGGTGGCGAATAAAATGGCAGATGTACAAGTACACAGCAGGGAAGTAACAAAGGCGGCTAAACGAACATTAATAGAGCGTGGTGTAAGTGTGGAGGCAATTGCAAAAATCGTTTTTGAATTGCAGTTCCCGTATAAAGCTGATCTTAAGCTGGAGGAATGCATCCACAGCGTCGAGCGTGTCCTGTTGAAAAGGGAAATTCAACATGCCATTTTAGTCGGTGTGGAGCTGGATAGACTGGCAGAGCAAAAAAAGCTATCAGAGCCCCTGCAATCGATTGTTGAATCTGATGAAGGGTTATTCGGAGTGGATGAAACGATTGCCTTTGGTGCAGTACTCGGTTACGGAAGCATTGCTGTAACGACCTTTGGCCATTTGGATAAAAATAAAATAGGCGTCATTCACGAACTCGATAAGAAGCAAGAAGGAATCGTGCATACCTTCCTGGATGATATCGTTGCAAGTATTGCCGCGAGTGCCGCCTCAAGGTTAGCTCATCGTCTGAGAGATGAAGAAGAATCGTTAACTGAACAGGAAAAGGACATTCAGGAAGAAGAAGAGTTAATCGGTTGAATCTTGTTGACCAATTTTCATCCCGACCTATCAAACCTGGCCTTAATGAGGCGGGCAGAAAGGATATTGTCCATTTTAAATGTCCGTTTTGTCTGCCTTAGAAAACAGAATGCGTGAAAATTGCCTGGATAAATTTCAAGCACCTGGATTTTCCGCTGCGTAATCTTTCCTTGTTCGGAGAGATAAATTATCTCTAATGGAGCATTTTCTTCCATATGTTTTCGAAGTATATATTTCATTCCTTGTCACTCCTTTGCTGACTTACTTGCAATCATTATATGCGAACATACGTTTCTTATGCAAGTAAAAAGGGAACGCCGGTTCTTGTTTTGCGGATAGGTAATAAAAAATAAGATGAAAATAAAACTTTTTTAATATAATGCGTTGACTTTTTAACAAAAAAACATATAATAAATTATGTACTTAAGTATTTTACTAATCAGTTATTACATACGACTTGTTAGCTCAGTGGGAGAGCACTTCCTTGACAGGGAAGGGGTCGTGGGTTCGAATCCCTCACAGGTCATCCGAACGGCGAAAGCATTGCTAAGCAATGTTCTTGCCGTTTTTTATTTTAAATCAACGACTGTATGATGGGTTCAAGGTAAACACCATAGAATGCCTAAAAACCACTTCACGCTAAAATATGTGAGGTGGTTTTTTTGCTTTTAAATTTCGAATTCAAGAATTTCATGAAGAGAAAGCACTTAAGTAACATTCAATTATGCTAGGTTTACTGTGAAGAAAATGAATTTGTAAATGTTAAGATGTTACTGCTAACATCAGTTTCTTTTCCTTGTATTGCAGTATGGATTTTCCAAAGGGCATTTCTATTACAGTATCCAGTAGCGCTGGACAAATAATTTGAAAGTTGTTAAGCATTACTATGGTATTCATCTCTAAGGAAAATACTGTTGAAGAAGCATTAACCCTGTCAGAATAAAGACGCAAAAACTTTTGAATGACTCGTTCGTTGCATGACGTTAGCCTCTTTGGTAGACTATGCAGAAGTACATTTGACTTTGGCTAGGATTTACTATGGAACGGCATAGAGCTTCCCATTTTCAGGTTTCGTTTGGGACATCTCACTTTAGTAGGAGAATAAAGGGATACAGCTTTATAAAAAGAAATAATCCATGAATCACACATACATTTTCCATATGTGGAGTGTGTGTCAAATCAGTTTTAAAAGTGTAACCCAATCATACAGGTTCCCGATTCTAACTCTAATTTCGTGGGGATCTTTTTCATGTCTATCCTTTTTCTATCTTTTCCTTCTCTCCTCTCCCAAAAAAGTAAGAATTCTTTAATTTAACTCGAACGGCAGGGGGCAGTGAAACTTCTAAGGAATAATTTTTGGATGTACAAAAATACATTACAAAAATAAAAACTTAACAATTTGATGTGTTTCTAAGAAAAAACCATCTTTTCTCATAAAGCAGGGGTTGTATGTGGGCTTGTAATTTATCAAGAATTTTCTGTTTAGATGACTATACAGGAATAATATAAGGAGGAAGCGATGAACAATTATAAATTGACCATTCAATATGATGGCGGGCGTTATAGAGGCTGGCAACGACTCGGTAATAGTGATGATACGATCCAAGGGAAAATTGAAAATGTATTAACGGAAATGGTAGGGGAAAAAATTGAAATCATCGGATGCAGCAGAACGGATGCCGGTGTACATGCCCTTGCCCAAATAGCCAATTTTAAGATCGGTGAAAATCTGACTGAAGTTGAAATCATGAATTATTTGAATAGATATTTACCACGGGATATCAGCATTGTCGAGGTTAGGCTAGTTCCTGAACGTTTTCATGCCCGTTATAATGCTAAGGATAAAACCTATTTGTATAAGATCTGGAACGAGCAATATACAAATCCTTTCATGCGAAAGTACAGTATGCATGTAGAGGAAAAGCTGAATATCACAAGAATGAAAAATGCATGTCAACATTTTATAGGTGAACATGATTTCACTGCTTTTTCAAATGCAAAGTCTAAGAAAAAGTCCATGGTGCGTGAAATATACTCCATTGATATAGAAGAAAATGCTGGCTTCATCCAAATTACAGTGCGAGGCGATGGATTTCTTTATAACATGGTTAGAAAGATTGTCGGGACGTTGATAGAAGTTGGGTTGGGTGAAATAGATGCTGAAAATATACCAAGTATTATAGAGTCAAAAGAAAGAATCCAAACGGGTCGTATGGCGGAGGCAGCTGGTTTGTACTTGGTAAAGGTTGATTTCTAGAGATGAACCATCCATAAATATGAAACTGGATTGAGTTATAATAGATAGTACAGAAAATTGACAGGGGTTTGGGTTCGAATCCTCACAGGTCCGAACGGCAAAAGCATTGCTAAGCAATGTTCTTGCCGTTTTTTATTCTGTCATTTCATATCGGATATCATTACCCTCGAAACCACAGCACAAAGACTGAACAGAAAATCACGTGACGGTCAATTTGTCCTACAGTGTAAGGTTTCCGTTGCTTGTTGTAAAGTTCTCTATGGGCGCACATTTATTTGATCCCTAAACAAATCAATAGACAAATTTCCTTTTGTCCCTACGACAGCATAAGAGATGTCAATAACAGAAAGGTTTCTTTTTTTAAGTTCAGCCATTAACCATTCGTCATCGTAGGTTTGTTTGGATAAGTTTTCGTATAGGATCTTCCCATCATAGACCATCTCTATCGGTATAGTTCCAGCTGAGGACCGTATAGCCAAATCCTGTTTGGTGGTATTTTGGTATTGTGTTTTTTTTAATACAGAAAGGGAGCCATTTATCTCTAATATGGCACACTCCACTTCATCAAAATGGAAGATATCCTTGCCCCGCAAAGCCTGTTTAAGAGAATCCAGTGAATACCCCATTCGCTGCATGGACTCCTCAAGAATCTGTCCATTCTGAATTAAGGCAACAGGTTCTCCAGCAATCCATTTTCCGAAGCGCGGATTTCGAACCGCTACAAGATTCAGTATAAAAACGACGGCACCCATAATAATCATTGCAAGGATAAAATACAAGAATTTAATTTTAATATTGAATGCTAGATTGCCTGCAATTGTCCCCATCGTAATTGAAGCGATATAAAGGTGATAGGTCCTTTGGGCAATCGTCTGTTTACCGAGCAGATGGACAAATACCCATAATAAAATAAAAGCTGTAAAGGTTCGAAAGATGATTTCAACAGATCCTGGCATGACTATTTCTCCCTTTTAAAAATCCCGACAGTTCGTTTGTAATAATATGTTCTTACAGCAAGCCCATTATTCTGTAATTTGGGTGCGAAAGTTGAAGAAGAATTAAGTTTTTTAGGGTCGTGGCCATATTTTAAATATTCCATAAAGGGAGCGATTCTTTATTAAGGATTGGTTTTCTTCCTGAACGAAGGCATAAGTCAAAAATAGGTAGGAAAACCAATTGGTTTTTTTTGTAATTAGTTTGATCAACTATTAATAATGAGGTATACCAGTTTACATGTCCCTTTTCAATAAACGGGACCCTATAGTTTTCGGCCTTGCATTTTTTTATTTCGTTCACTGTTTCAATATGCATTCCTGAATCAGTATAATCAATCACTGTGTGTTTCGAAAAAATCAACATAATTATGAAACGTACTTCCTTATAAATCAGGCATTCAAAATAAGTGAAATAGGAAGCAAGTAGCATATCGTTACTTGCTTCTTTTTATTTGGTGTCGAAAATCCATGGATATGTTTACTTAGTATTGATTTAGAACATTTTTCGAATAATAGTATCAAAATACTTTTTTGCACGGGGGTATGTTTTGAGTAATATTCGGGAGATATTCATTGACGATTTAAAATGCATTTATAAAAATTTCTTTATTTGTATCGTTGTTGTGTTTCTTATGTTCATCCCATCCATTTATGCGTGGTTTAATATTGTTGCATCATGGGACCCATATGCAAATACGGAAGGAATCCTTGTCGGTGTTTCAAATAATGATAAAGGTGCGGAGTTAAATGGCGAAGCCGTAAACATAGGCAAGGAAGTCATAGAGGGGTTAAAGGGAAACAAAGATTTGGGCTGGAGATTCACAACTCAAAAAGAGGCGTTAGCAAAAGTGGAAAAGGGGGATTATTACGCATCCATCATCATTCCAGAGAATTTTTCGGAGCATATTGCGACAATCATGACCGATGACCCTATTAAAGCGGAGATTGATTATTATGTGAATGAAAAAATCAATTCCATTGCTCCTAAAATTACGGCAGCGGGGGCCAACAGCATTGTGGGAAATGTGAGCAAAAGCTTTATCAAATCAGCTAGCGGGAGTATTCTTGCAATCTTTAATGAA
The DNA here is from genome assembly GCF_033141925.1 of Peribacillus sp. CSMR9. NCBI lineage: Bacteria > Bacillati > Bacillota > Bacilli > Caryophanales > Bacillaceae > Peribacillus > Peribacillus sp. CSMR9. Next base: position 18,886 of record NZ_JAOPHO010000056.1, on the reverse strand, counting down.
CTGGGAATCACCTTGCAAAATGAGTTGCCGACAATTCAGAAAATGAAGAATATGGTGTATTTATTAGAGGGAGAACTTCCGGAGCTTGAACAAAATCTGAAAATCGTACAAACACATGTGAAAAGAGCAGAAGAAATCATTAAAATGGTCAATGATGGTCTGGATTCAATAGAAGGTTTAACATCACAGAAAGACAAATTGGTGTCAGGTGTTTCTAATTATGTAGACTCAACCAAGCAGGCATTTGCCGAAATCCATCCACTCTTGAAAAATGATATTGCGAGCATCAGGAGTGATAATGAATCGATTTTAGTGCTTGCAAATAGGTTAGCGGATCAGGATTTGTCCGATAATGAGGGGAATCAGCTAGTTGAACAAGGGAGAACGAGGATAAATAAAGAGTTATATCTTTTGGACAGTATGTATAACTTATTGGTGAGCGTCAATCAATTTAGTGAAAAAAACCGCCTTCAGCCAGAAATAAATCTAGTGGATGGTTTACGGGATAATGCTTCGAATCAACTTCAAGCACTGAATGACCATTCCTTCGACTCACTTAGAAATCTTGGTGAAAATAATGATGAAGTCTTGGGAAACTTCCAGGATACCTTTTCAAAGGAGACAGGACCAAAATTCAATGAAATCTGGGCTGAAACGGATACTATATTACAGAATGCCCAGCGTATGCTTGAGGAGGGAAGCCAAGCTCTTCCTGAAGTGAAGACATTGTTGAATGAGACGAATCGAACGTTAGTAACTCGTACGGGAGATATCGATAAGTTACAGGATAAATTTCCGGAGATCGAGGGGAAAATCAAGGCTCTGGCTTCTAAAATGAGAGAAATCGATAAATCTTATAATATGGAAGAAGTGATTGATTTCCTAAAGAATGATATTGAACAGGAAAGTGACTTTTTCTCGGAGCCAGTATTGCTCAATAAACACAGTTTATTTCCCATTCCGAACTATGGATCTGCCATGTCCCCCTTCTTCACGGCACTTTCCCTATGGGTGGGTGGGACAATATTGATTTCCATGCTTAGCGTGAGCGTCACACAAAAGGGTTACAGTCCATATCAAATTTATATTGGCAGGTACCTTATATTCTTCATTATTGGATTGATGCAGGCATTAGCCGTTTCCATCGGTAACCTTTTTCTGATTGATGTATATGCAGTAGATAAATTCGAGTACGTCATGTTTTCCGTCTTGATAAGTACAGTATTTACTTTAATGGTCTACACCTTCGTCTCGGTTCTGGGGAATGTTGGGAAGGGAATAAGCGTAGTTCTGATGGTGCTTCAAATATCAGGCTCGGGAGGTACCTTCCCCATTCAAGTAACACCGCCATTTTTCCAACATATCAACCCCTTCCTGCCGTTTACCTATGCCGTTGGTTTACTTCGTGAATCAGTTGGAGGGATAACCTGGAGTGTCGCTGGCAAGGATATATTCATCTTATTCCTCTATTTAATAATCACGCTCAGCTTTGGCATCATATTGAAAAAGCCACTGCATGAAAGGACGCAAAAGATGAAGGATAAATTGTATGGAAGCAGGATTTTTTAAGTTACTGAATGGAGCGGAGACCTCGGTTAACATAACTGAAATGAAGGCACGAAACTGGATACTGAAAAATCAGCCTGAACCCTTGAAAAGGGCTCAGGTTTTTTATTTGTTGAATGGAATTTGTTTATATGAATCTTTATGTAAAATTGGAATATTTATCAATACATTGACAGTTTAATAGAAAGATACCGATAAATTAGAATTTTTGCATTTTTATTGTTGACAAAAACCATTGGATTAATCATTATTAAGAAATAATGTTTAGTTAATCGGTGCGATATAAAAGTGGGGTGACTTTATGTATTTAACAATAGATGGCATTGAAAAAAGTTTTTCGAATGAAAAGAAAGAAAGCATAAAGGTGCTCGATGAGATTAATATAGAGGTCGAGAAAGGAAGCTTCGTTTCGATCGTCGGACCTTCAGGATGTGGCAAATCGACACTCCTTTATCTAATTGCCGGCCTTGATAAGGCTGATAAAGGTGAAATACGTGTAGCTGGAAAAAAGGTGATGAAGCCAGGTCCGGAGCGGGTTGTAGTGTTTCAAGAGGCTGGGTTATTTCCTTGGTTGACGGTTCTTGAAAATGTTACATACGGATTGAAGTTAAAGAAGATTCCCAAAGAAGAGGCTAAAGCCAAAGCATTGGACATTTTAAAAATGGTTCACCTCAGCAGATATGTTGACTCCTATCCACATCAACTCTCGGGGGGGATGAAACAGAGGGTAGCCATCGCAAGAGCGCTGGTGATGGAACCTGATATCCTGTTGATGGATGAACCATTTTCTGCTCTTGATGAGCAAACGAGGATGGTCTTGCATAAAGAGCTGCTCGAAATCTGGAGAAAAACTAAAGTGACCATTTTTTTCGTTACCCATAATATTCGTGAGGCTGTTCAGCTTTCCGAAAAAATTATCGTCTTTGCAACCCGTCCCGGGAAAATTAAAGAGACGATTTCCGTCCCTTCCATGAAAGATGGAGTAATGCCGGATAGTGTAACTTTGCATACTGAACAAAGGGTTCTATCGATCTTGCAGGAGGAAATTGAAAAAGTGCTGAAGGAGGAAATGGGGAATGATTACAGCTTTAAGACGAATCATATTCATCGCGATGATAGCGGGGATATGGGAAGTCACATCTAGACTTTCCAGTCTTCCGGACTTCATGTTTCCCAGCCTGACTCAAGTGTTGGAAACTCTGTTTAATGGACTGGTAAGCGGACAAATAACCGAAGCCATCGGAAAAAGCCTTGGCCGTATCCTAATCGGCTTCACGATTGCCATTATAATAGGTCTAATCTTAGGATATTTCATTTGGCGCTTTAAACTGGTTGAGGATACGCTTGGATTCGTAGTGACTGCTTTACAATCCATCCCGAGTATCGTTTGGTTCCCTTTGGCAATAATTTGGTTTGGATTGAATGATTTTTCAATTCTCTTTATCGTCACGATCGGCGCAACTTGGACGATGACAGTTAATGCAACAAGTGGATTCCGGAATGTGCCCCAGCTGTATCAACGGGTTGCCAAAACATATGGATCAACCGGTTTTCATTTTCTACGTACCGTAATTTTACCAGCATCTGTTCCACAAATTATATCCGGGCTGCGAATTGCATGGGCATTTTCTTGGCGTGCATTGATGGCAGGTGAATTACTTGGCGGTGGCGGCGGTCTTGGACAGTTGCTGGAAATGGGCAGATCACTTGGACAAATGGATTTGGTCATCTCCGTAATGATCATTATCGCAATCATTGGAACAATCGTGGATAATGTTGTCTTCTCACGCCTAGAGCGTAATGTTCAACTGAAATGGGGAGTAAACCAACGGTAGATTAATAAGATTATAGTTTAAAAGGAGAGGGAAATATGCTGAAAAAATCATTTTTTGCCCTTATTATGTCCGTATTGTTAATCGGAATAGTAAGCGGATGCACACAATCCACCAGTAAAGAAGAGGAAAAAGGCTCTGGTAAACAAACTGTGAAAATTGGATATTTTCCTAACTTAACTCACAGTGCAACGATCATTGCACTTGAAAAAGGCTTTTTTGAAGAAGAGTTCGGTAAAGATGTTAAGATTGAAACCAAAACAGTGGCCAATGGCGGATTATTCATGGAAGCAATGGCTACAAACGCTATTGATGTCGGAACGGTTGGACCTGGTCCATTGCTTAACTTTTACGTGAAAAACCCTGAATACCATCTGATCTCTGGCGCTGTTAATGGCGGTGCCGTTCTTGTGGCCAGCGAGAACAGCAAGGTAACGGATTTAAAAGATTTGGACGGTAAAAAAGTAGCGATTCCCGTCATTGGGAGCACACAGGATGTCATGCTTAGGAAAGCCCTTCAAGATGTTGACTTAAAACCGACTACAAATGGGGGAACAGTTGAGTTGTATGCGGCAGCCCCTGCTGACACAACCGCTCTTTTTGTCCAAAAATCAGTCGATGCAGCTGCTACCCAGGAACCATGGGGGTATGTATTGGAAAACCAGGCAAAAGGAAAGTTAGTGCTTGACTGGGATCAATTTGCATGGGGAAAAGATTCACCTAATACGGTAGTGGCTGCAAGCCAGAAGTTCTTGGATAAAAAGGGGCTCGCTGCTTCCTATTTGAAAGCGCATGAAAAAGCGGTGAAGTTTATAAAAGACAACCCTGAAGAAAGCCAAAAACTGGTTATTAAGCATTTGAAGGAACTGACTGGAAAAGAATTAAGTAAAGAAGAAGTGGCTTCAGCATTTTCACGCTTGGAAGTGACAACTGAAGTTAATGAGCAAGTCATCCAGGAAATGGCTGACATAAGCAAAGAAGCCGGTTATATTCCTAGCAGTGATATAAAAGGAATGATCGATCTATCAACTCTTGAAAAAGTGTCCAAGTAAATTGTAATGAGAAAGCGCCTCAGCCATCCAGGCTTGGGCGTGTTTTTGTATTCCGGTAAAGGTCGAAAAAATCTAGTTTAGGTCGGATTAATCCGTTATAATGGCCTGAGAAGATGATTATACATATAAACACGGCACTGTCATGAACTCCTGTATTATGGACAGACTTGATCCAATGCCTGAATAACATGATCAACCTCTTCCCAGGAATGGATGGTAGCACCTGACGCCAGTGAATGTCCTCCTCCATTGAATTGACGTGCGACAGAAGCGATGGGAATACTCCGTGAACGAATCCTGACACGGATTTCAGAAGGATATTCGATGAAGAAAGCCCAGATTTTGTTTCCCCTTACACTTGATAGAGTATTTACTAAATTCGAAGCTTCGATTCGATCTAATCCATACATATTTAACAGATCCTCCGTAATAATGAAGTAAGCTACCCCTTTATCGGTTACCTTGAAGCTCATGAGAATGTCTTTTTGAAGTCTTGAAGAGTTTTTCGACTTTATATTAAGCCAGTTATGGATTCTTTCTGGCTGAAAATTATAAGTTCTTAAGTGCGAAACCATTTTTAATGTCCTAGGAGTGGTATTCCCATTCATGAAATTCCCTGTATCACCTAGAATTCCTGCATAAAATGATTTAGCTGCTTCTTTATTCATGATAAAGCCTTCTGGAAATTGCAAAAATAAATCAACAAGCATTTCACTTGCAGAGCTATAAGAAGGGTCGACCCAAGAAAGGTCACCGAATTGTTCATATTCGGGGTGGTGGTCAATTTTGATCAGCAGGTCCCCGTGATCATAGCGGGAATCACTTATCCGTGAAAGGTTGGCAGTATCACAAACAATCACTAAGGCCCCTTTGTATTTTTTATCTGTAATGACATCCATTTCACCAATGAATAAAAGCCTATCCACTTCTTCGCCAACCACAAAAACTTCCTTGGCAGGGTAGGAGTGCTTCAAAAGCCGTTGTAAGCCGATTTGTGATCCCAATGCATCGGGGTCCGGATTAACATGGCGGTGAATGATAATGGTTGGGTATTTCTTGATCGCTTCGATTATTTCCTTTTTTTTATTGACCATATTGCCATCTCCCTTTGAATCTTTCCTTGTCTGTCGACCGATAATTGATTGTATGAAAAATTCTCATTTTAAATATAGACAGTTATGTATATCCAATCATCACATGCCTCACGAATAAAGGCAATTCCAATTACTTTAGCTTGAGGTAGTCCTGGAAGTATTTTTATATTAAACGGGAAGTATGCTAAAGAGTATTTCAGTGGAAGTAATAAAAACACCCAAACAAAATTATTGCAAAATTCAAAAAATGAAACTATACTTAATTTACCAAACCGATGACAACAAGTTACCTTGTTGCATGGCCGGCTTGTCATAAAACTGGAATTCATAAAAATTGACTTGGTTCACTTGATCTTCCTTTGCAGGAAGACAGTTCGTGGATAAGGGTCAGTGAAACATCAATGTATGACATTGTTGGTTTTACTGGCTCTTTTTTGTGTATCCTGACAGTTTGAAAGGGGTGATGATATGAATGGAGCTTTGGAAGGAGTCAGGATTATCGATGTATCCCGTGTTTTGGCGGGACCGTTCTGTTCAATGATTCTCGGTGATTTGGGTGCGGATGTAATTAAAATTGAGCATCATGAATCAGGTGATGAAACGAGAGGGTGGGGTCCGCCATTCGCCCAAGGAGAAAGCGCTTACTATTTATGTGCCAATCGAAATAAGCAAAGCATGACCTTGAATTTAAAATCTGAACAAGGGAAAGGGATTTTCCAAAAATTAGTGTCTTCAGCGGATATAGTGATTCAAAATTTTAAGACGGGTACATTGGAAAAAATGGGGTTAGGTTATGAAGATTTAAAGGAAATTAACCCTAAATTGATCATGGCCTCGATTACGGGATTTGGTTTAACCGGTCCTTATAAAGATTTGCCTGGCTATGATTATATCATTCAAGCAATGAGTGGTTTGATGAGCATCACAGGAGAAAAAGATGGAAGCCCCGTGAAGGTCGGAGTGGCCATAGCTGACATATTGACTGGCTTGTATACAGGCATTGGCATTCTATCCGCTTTACATCATAGGGATAAAGAGGGGGAAGGACAGGAAATTGATATTTCGTTAATGGATTGTCAGGTTTCTTCATTGGTGAATGTTGCCAGCAACTATTTATTCAGTGGCTTGACCCCTGAACGAATGGGAAACCAACATCCCAATATCGTTCCATACCAGACGTTCCGGACAAGGGATGGGGAGCTTGTAGTGGCTGTAGGAAATGATGATCAGTTCAGGAGATTTACAACCGTTTTAGGCAGACCTGATTTAGCCGAGCAGGAACAGTTTAAGCATAATGAAAAACGTTTGCAAAACAAGGAAGAATTAATACGGATTATAGAGGATTCGTTGAGAGGAAAGACAAAGAAAGAATGGAAAAGGCTGTTTGATGATGCAGGGATACCCAATGGTCCGATTAATGATATCGCAGAGATGTTCGAGGATCCACAAATCATCGCAAGAGGCATGTTGGTGAACATGGAACATCCGACAATCGAAAATCTTAGAGTGACGGGATCGCCCCTGAACCTTTCGAAAACGCCGGTTACGATGAGAAAGCATCCGCCGTTGTATGGTGAGCATACCGATTCCATTTTGGCTGAAATTGGATATAGTCCAGACCAAATAAGCAAATTCAAGGAAAATAAAATTATTTAGGAGGAATTTTAATGATGAATTTCGAATTAACAGAAGAACAGCAAAGTGTAAAGAAAGTGGTAAGGAAATTTGTGGATAGGGAAATTATCCCATATATTCAAGAGTGGGATAGGCAGGGTCAATTCCAGCCACATATTTTAAAAAGATTAGCGGAATTGCAGTTGATGGGCGTTTGTATACCAGAAGAGTACGGTGGAGTCGGTATGGATTATAATACCCTGGCCATCGTTTGTGAAGAACTGGAGCGAGGCGATACGGCTTACCGAACCGCAGTTTCTGTACATACAGGGTTGAATAGCATGACCCTGCTGCAATGGGGGACGGAAGAACAAAAACGGAAATACTTAGTTCCTCAAGCAAAAGGGACTAAGATTGGCGCTTTTGGGCTGACTGAACCGAATGCAGGAACTGATGTAGCGTCAATGAAATCAACGGCAAAACGTGTTGGGGACCATTATATCCTGAATGGATCAAAAACTTGGATTTCGCTCTGTGATTATGCAGATCATTTCCTTATTTTCGCCAAGACGGATCATGATGCCGGCTCAAGGGGAATTACCGCTTTTATAGTGGAACGGACTTTTGAGGGAGTGGAGTCGAAAGCCATTAAAGGGAAATTAGGAATCCGTGCGGGGAATACAGGCGAAGTCTTTTTAACGGATGTAAAAGTTCCGGTGGAGAATAGGCTTGGTGAAGAAGGTGAGGGCTTTAAAATCTCCATGTCGGCATTGGACAGCGGCCGGTTTACAGTGGCCGCAGGTGCTGTAGGGTTAATTGAAGCAAGCCTTGAAGCAAGCTTGAAGTATTGCCATGAACGAAGTACCTTCGGAAAAGAGATTGGCAGGCATCAGCTCGTTCAACAGATGATTGCCAAGATGACCGCAAATTTAGAGATTTCAAGATTGCTGGTCTTTAAAGCGGGTACCTTAAAAAATCAAGGAAAAAGGAATACGAAGGAAACATCACTTGCCAAGTGGATATCATGTAATGCTGCTAACGAAGCGGCCAATGATGCTGTTCAAATTCATGGTGCCTATGGCTACTCGGATGAATATCCAGTCGAACGATTTCTCCGGAATTCAAAGGCTCCGGTCATTTACGAAGGAACCCGTGAGATTCATACTGTAATGCAGGGTGAATACGCTCTTGGCTACAGACAAGATAAAGGGCTTCGCAAGCAATTGCCTGCATGGCCCTTCGAGCAAATTTCCGTACATTAATTATAGATAGAGGAGATCAGATGATGAACACATACTTTATTGCAGGGCATGCAAAACTTCCACAAGGGATGGCAGCGAGAAATATATATGATTCCATCACGATCACGGTAGAACTTGATTTTAAACATGGTGTCATTGTCGAGGCTTCCTGTACACTTGCTACAGAACATGGCAGGGAATTCATTCGTCACCTGCTGCGAGGGTATTGCCTGAAAGATGGTATCGAAGAATTGATTGATCGTGTACAAAAGTATTATCGTGGGAAAGCTGGTCAAGCCATTCAAGCAGGGCTGAAGGATGTGTATGCACAGTTCGAATTGGTCTCCGTCAAATAAGGGAAAATGGAAGGATCCTACCGGTATGTGAAACAGATAGGATCCTTTTTTTGAGGATAAAAAAATCATTCAATTTTCGTTTTCAGGATATAAAAAAGAGGCGTTGATGTAAACACCTCTTTGTCTTATAAATTATTAAAATACATGAAAAGGGACGATGAAACTAGAAGCCCCAATTCCATTTCTTGTTGCCGGTGCCGTGGTTAGAAGATCTCCGATTTCTGCTAGTGCGCCTTTGGTTTCTGCATGTAGATCTCCGATTTCTGCTAGTGCGCCTTTGGTTTCTGCAAGTAGATCTCCGATTTCTGCTAGTGCGCCTTTGCGTGTTGCAAGTAGATCTCCGATTTCTGCTAGTGCGCCTTTGCGTGCTGCAAGTAGATCTCCGATTTCTGCTAGTGCGCCTTTGCGTGCTGCAAGTAGATCTCCGTTTCCAGCAAGATCCCCATCGTGTGCCGGTGGACCGATTCCTGCTAGTGCGTCTTCGAGTGCTGCAAGTGGACCGTCTTTTATTGTTTCTTTTACGTGAAGAACGGCCATTTGAACGTGGGTCATTAAACATGAAATCGCTTAACCCGAAGGAATTGGCTCTATCCACCGCATTTTGTATATTACGAATGATGTTTGACATATTCATATATCCCCCTTTCTATACGTTAGACTATTCGGCTTGTACGTGATGTGCTAGTGATAATCGCACAACTTTTTTTTAAAAAAAGTTGTTTTTTTGTGACGTCCTTCGCTTTTTCCCATAATTTAATAGGAAAGTGAAAGGGAAGGGTTATATGAATGCTGACAAGAAGCTGCCTGTATATCAGCTTTTTATTCCACCGGTAAATTTAAAGGAACTTCGCAGGGATATATGGTGCAATGATCCTTTACCTGCAAAGTTAACCATTAACAGAAAAAAACTGGATATTGATATTGTTTACCGTGGCTCACATATCCGCGGTTTTCAGAAAAAGTCTTATAATGTAGTCTTTTATAAACCTAATACTTTTAGGAATGCTAAGGAAGTTCATTTAAATGCTGAGTATAAGGATAAATCTTTACTAAGAAATAAATTATCTTTAGACTTTTTTGCGGATATCGGGACCTTATCACCGAAATCCCAGTTCGTTTTCCTGAATCTGAACGGGAAGGACGAGGGAATATATCTAGAATTGGAATCAGTGGATGAATTTTATTTGAAGAATAGGGATCTGCCTAAGGGATCAATTTTCTATGCAGTGGACGGTGATGCAAATTTTTCATTGATGAGTGATTTGGATAAAGGAATCAAAAAATCATTGGAAATGGGATATCAAAAAAAATGCGGGTCAGCAAAGGATGAATTATATTTACAAGAATTGATTATCCAAATCAATACAATTTCAAGGGCGGATTTTGAAAGGGAAATCGTAAAATATGTCGATGTGGAAAAGTACCTGCGCTGGCTGGCTGGTGTCATATTCACGCAAAACTATGATGGGTTTGTTCACAACTATGCCTTGTATCGAAATGGAGATACTGGACTCTTTGAAATTATCCCATGGGATTATGATGCGACATGGGGCAGGGATGTTAATGGAAAAGTGATGGAAGAGGACTATGTGGGAATCGAGGGATTCAATTCATTGACTGCTAGAATCCTTGATGTAAGGGCATTTCGTGTTCGATACCAAAGACTTCTAAAGGAGATTTTGAACACTCGGTTTAACGTTAAGCATATGAAACCCATCATTCAGGGAATGCATGATCATATTAGTCCTTATGTTTCAAAAGATCCATATATCAAGGATAATAAGAAAACTTTTGATAATGAGCCTGATTTTATCCTGAAATTCATAGAGAGCCGTGCAAAGTATATAAAGGGACGGCTGCATAAATTAGATTAATGATTCCCATACTTTAACTGAAAATTGTGATTGGGAAATGGAAAAAAATAACGGGAGTGATGAAAGAAAAGCATTCCTGTTTTTTTTCTGCACGATTCCATTTGCTTTTCCATCCTATTACAGCTATGTTTGATAGAAAGATATAATCTATAGTAAATGAAGGATGGGAATGGATTGACTAATCATAGCCGTATACCGGCATATATATACACCTTTACGTGCAGCCCTGACGAACGCTCATTATCTAAAATGGAAATGCGCTCGTTCTTTGGCTTTGAGGCTTCAGAAAATATACTCAAAAGTGATATAAAAATTGAACCGAGCAGAAGTCCCTTTATAAAAGGACGGGTCGATATCATGTTTGAAGGAGATAGCATATCCGAAATTGTTGAGCAAGTGAAGGATATAAAATTGCCTGATTCGACGTTCAAAGTGTTATTCGTAAAAATTAATGATCTTAATAAAGAAGAAAAAATAGATTATGATGGACAGCGTGAAATTGAACGGGAGATTGGCTGGCACATTCAGGGGAATGCCGATGTGAGAAATCCTGATCAGGTATATGGAATAGTGACACTAGGCGGCCGTTGGTATTTTGGGAAGTATGTAAAACCTGAAGCGGTTTGGTTACATCATATGAAGAAGCCGCGTGAATATTCAACAGCACTTAGCACACGAGTGGCGAGGGCCATTGCCAACATAGCCGTTCCACATCCAGATGGAGTGAAGGCCATTGATCCATGCTGCGGAATTGGAACGGTATTGGTGGAAGCACTATCAATGGGGATAAATATTGTTGGCCGAGATATCAACCCACTTGTTACTGACGGTTCCAGGGAGAACATTGCCTATTTCGGACTCGAAGGTGATGTAACTACAGGTCCGATTTCGGAGGTCACCAGTAAATATGATGTAGCGATTATCGATATGCCTTACAATTTATATACGCATGCGACGCCGGAAGATCAGCTATCGATCCTTAAACATGCGAGGGGCTTTGCTGACAAGGTCGTTGTCGTTACGATTGACACGATGGATCATATGATTGAAGAAGCAGGATTTGAAATTGCTGATCGCTGTGTAGCGAGGAAAGGCATTTTTTCCAGACAAGTTGTAGTGTGTGTATAAGTTTCGTCAGCAAGATGAAAAAAGCTGAAATCTTTAATGAATTTGAAGTTACCCCTGTAAAACAGACAACTAAAAAGGCTAAGTTGCCATCTGGCATCGATATTCTATCGGTGTGAGGTGGCAGAGTCTTTTTTGGAATCGTTCACAATGGCTGCTTGTAGTTATTTTCAGATTCAAAGTGATTTACAAAAATACATTCTGATTCAATACAAGCATTATAAATGACAGTTTCCCCTACGAAAGGGGCTTCCAATAACACCCAGTTGTGCTAATTGCTTATGATAGGCGGGAGATGTGTACTGAAACCCTTGATCCGAATGGAGAATGGTTCTGTACACATTTCTTTTTTCTGTTACTGAATTTAATCTATCCAACACAAGATGTAAATCCCTTCCGTGAAGACAACTTCCAAGCAATAATCTCATTGTTATAATGTCTTATACGGCAGATAAATAATGAAATCCACACTTCAGCAAATATAGGTAATATCCCTAACGAGTACTTCAATGGGCTCTATTCTGAAATTTTCGTTCAAATGTGGATAGGTTCTAGAGTATTCGCCTTTAAAGAAACGCGGTTTCCCTTCTAATAATGGACTGTACTTGTAATTCCCACATTAAGCATATACTTTTTTGTGAATGACGAAAAAGCCTCGATCGCAATGCAATTTTCACCCGAGGACATCCATACCATTTAGAAAACTTTGAACTGCTTGAATCTTTAACTCACAAGAGTAGCGTTACTTTTTCTAGGCATAATAAAATCCCTCTCCAAGAATGAACGTTTTTTACACTGTCTACTTAGAGGGGATAATATCAATTTATCTATTGAGATAGCCGCCTTTAAATTTAAGTTTCAACGTGATTAGAATCCCGGTGTAGATGAACTTTCAGGAATATTTTCATAGTCTGATGGATTAAGATTATGAACCGATCCATCTGTTACACCATTGATAATACCCATTAGACCCGTTTCAACCGTTTTTACTAGCTGGCCTTTCTTTTTTTGCCCAAAGTTTTGTGTTTGTCCGCTTACTTCAAATAGAACCGTACCACTTCCGTTTAAAGCAAACGTTCCTAAAGCAGTACCTGGCAGGTCGATAGATTGATCGTACAATGAAATATTTGTAAACACGGAATTCCCTTTTGCTTGTAGTGTGTTATACGCAGTAAGTGTCAACTGACGGGAGAAATCATATTTAAAATTATCTGCATACTCTGCATATTTAGCCCCTGCAGGAGTGCTTGGGTTGGCAACGAATTTTCCGGATATTGACATTGTTACACGATCATCAGTTCCTTCGATATATGGGAACCCTTGGTGATGAAGGTCGATAAAAACATCCACTTTACCAAATTTCGATTTTAACCCTTTATATATGTCACGTACCGTTTGCGATTCAGGTGTAATAAACCAGCCCGGCTTTTCAGATGCCCCCGGGAAGTCTTGAGGCTTTGGTACATAGTTAAGGTTTGGATTAAAGTCACGATTAACATCAAATCCCGGTTTGCTAGCATAGTCGTCTCCAGATCTGGGAATCGTGTAATAGTTCCAAGCGGGTTTCACATTTGAAAGTTGTGGGAATTTCCCTACAACCTCTGACCATGTCATCTCATTTCCACGGCGATCAAGCTCTGAGGCGTCTACGTTCATCATTGGAATAGCAACGATTGTTAATTCATCAAGCATTCTCTTTACCTCAGGCGAGTTGCTTTGACCAAGGTTTTCAAGAATGTTCAATAACGCAACAGTTCCTGTTTTTTCATTTCCGTGAATTTCACTTTGAATAAGAACGACTTTGTCACCATGACCGACCGTTACCTTGTGAATGGAACGCCCCTGATTTGTTTGTCCAGCCACTTCTACTTTTACTTTCCCTTTACTCACTTGCTCAAGTTGATTTAATTTTTTTACAAGCTCGTCATAATTAAGGAATGCTTCAGTAGAAAGATTCGTTCCACCTGTCGGGTTTGGTCCTCGTTCAGCAAAGCTGACATTAGGGCCAAGTAATGCTGCTGCTGTTACTGTTGAACTTAAAACCTTAAAAAGCTTCTTTTTCACATTCATTCTCCCTTTTTGAAAATATCCAATGTTCAGATAAATTCTTCGTTTTCTCTTCTTTTTCCTGTTAGATTATTAAAAACACCTAAAAAGGCCTATAAATGTGAAAAGAAAAATTCAATCCAACAAAATGACAGTTTACCACGCAGCACAATTTTCATCCGAGGGTATCCATACCATTTAGATCACCTTGAACTGCTTGAATCTTTAACTTTCAAGAAGCTGTTATTTTTTCTAGACATAGTAAAATCCTCACTGAGGGGACAGTGGGGATAATATCTATTCAGCCTTATTGATTGTCACTTAGTTTGATAATGAACTACATATTCGATAATTTGTTTCTTGACCTTCCCCTGATATTCCAAGTAATCCAAATGGCCGATGATTTCTGACATGACGAGCGGGAATTCTGATGTATACTTTTGTTTGTAAAATTCCTTTGCCAGTTCATTTCCTGTAGAAATTCCAGATTCTATTAAGGCCAGGATTTTTTGTGACTTTCTCTCAATGCTATTGAGTCTTTTTTCAATCAATGGACCAGGTTGTTCCATGATGTTGCCATGACCTGGTAAGAGGAGATTCACCTGTAATGCTAAACATCGCTTTAATGAGTCGATATGATCGACAAGAGTCAGCATCCTATTGCCGTTTTCATCAGGTTCGATCAAGGCGTTACTTGAAATATGTTCAATCAATAAATCACCGGAAAGAAGCAGTTTCCCTTTTTGGTCAAGGAAAGCAATTTGATCCGGGGCATGCCCGGGAAATTCGATCACTTCAAAATTCAGCCATTGTTTTCCTGTGATTGCGATGATGTCACAATTCAGTTTTTGATCTTTATTATTGTCGACCGCGTTGAAAAGGTATGCTACTTGTTTATCTCCAAGTTCGCCACAGCCCATCTCAAGATAAAGCTGCTTATAAAATTCTATTCTCATATTTAAGAAGTCAGGGTCCCGTTTTAGACGGGGAACGGATTTAGAATGGGCATAGACTGGTATAGGATGGAGTTCAGTAATCCGGTTGACCAAACCAACATGGTCCCCATGATGATGGGTTAATAAAATTCCTGTGATATCCCCAACGGTAAATCCATTTTCCTTTAAGGTTTGCTGCAGTGCATTCCAGCAAACGTCATCATTCATACCAGCATCGACTAATGTTAAAGATTCATCCTGTTTGACTAAATAAAAGTTTATACTTTTTAAAGATAAAGCGCTTGGAGCTATAATTGGATAAATTTTATTATTTTTCATGAACGTCTCATATCCTCCTAAATCGAGATAAACTTCATCTGAAAAATTGCGACATTACTAAATAAAGTAAGAATAGAATTAAAGGGTTATTATTTATGATTAGTTGAATGAAATAAAGCTGTCAAGCGGAAGCTTTCAGATAAACAATAATTTAATAGTAAGAATGATTGGAAATGAATGGTCTAATTATCTAGTTTATTTTAAAATCGAATAAACAATCTGGTTACTTAGCCAATATAATAATTAATTTTTTTGAAGTCTCATATGAAATGAAAACTGAATGCATGACGAATGAAGCAAGTGTGGCTCCATGAATAAAAAAACGGTATGGGGGGTTATGGTTTGAAGCCTAAAATTTATATTACAAGGAAATTGCCGGAACAAATCATCGATGGTCTTAGTGGGAATTATGATGTCAGGATGTGGGACCAAGAGGATATACCGGTCCCTAGAGAAGTCCTTGAACAAGAAATGCAAGAAGTAGAGGGGCTGCTTTGCTTGTTGACGGAACAAATCGACGAGTCACTGATTGAAAAGGCGGCTAATCTGAAAATCATCGCGAATATGGCAGTAGGCCATAATAATATTGATGTTCAAAGTGCAACTAAACGGGGCATCATGGTAACGAACACACCGGGGGTCTTAACGGAAACGACAGCCGATTTAACCTTCGGCTTGCTGCTTGCAACGGCAAGGAGGTTGATGGAGGCAGAAGATTATTTAAGGAGTGGGAGATGGGAAACGTGGTCGCCAATGCAGCTGACCGGACAAGATGTAAACGGTGCGACGCTGGGTATCATCGGGTTAGGGAGGATTGGTGAAGCCCTTGCAAAAAGAGCAAAGGGATTTGATATGAACTTAGTTTATTTTAATCGTAGCCGAAAGTATGAAAAGGAAAAAGAATTGGGAATCGAATATCAGCCCCTTGAAAAATTGCTCCAAATCTCGGATTTCGTTTGTGTCATGCTGCCGCTCACACCGGAAACCGCTTATATGATCGGCAAGGAGCAGCTGGGATTAATGAAAGGGACGGCTGTGCTCATTAATACCGCAAGAGGCGGGATAATTGATGAAAACGCGTTATATCAGGCGCTGAAAAATAAGGAGATTTGGGCGGCTGGACTGGATGTATTTGAAGAAGAACCCGTTCCTTTGGATCACCCTCTGCTTACATTGCCCAATGTGGTTACATTACCCCATATCGGGAGTGCAAGTATTGCCACAAGATTAAAAATGGCAACTCTTGCTGTACAAAACTTGAAGGAAGGATTATCTGGTGATTCTCCCCGTAATTTAGTATTGTTGAATAAAGGAAAATGACCCCAAAATGGGGTCTTTTTTATGGGGAATTTCAATCGATACCTTAGTCATAAGCCGAAGTTGAAAATAATGTTTAAATGAAGTCACATCTGAAGGTGGGGAATTGTTTCGCCTTTAAAAGGTGGAATTTGTTTTACGAGGACCATGTTTGCCTTAGGTTCGCAGTATCAAAATCAAGTATCCTGATATTTGATTTTGTTCTTTTCACTGAGATTTTGGAGTTTCGAAGCATAGGCAGATTAATAGGGAACCACATTGAAGGATTGCTGTCAGTAAGCATCCAATTCAAGTGAAGCATACTTATCGTAAATTGTTCGGGTTTTTTGTAAAATAAAGAAAGTCGGGTTTTATTTAGGGAAAAAAACAATTAGTTGAAAGGGAAAGGGTAATAATGATTGAAATGAAAGAAACGATATCATCAGGCAACGAAATGACTAAATCCAAAAGGCTGTTGATGGCTCTTATGCTGGGGTCTTTTGCAGCGATTGGACCATTGTCACTTGATATGTATTTACCGGGTCTCCCTAGACTAGCTGAGGATCTGAAAAGCAGTACTTCTTTAGCCCAGCTGAGTTTGACTGCCTGCTTGTTAGGATTAGCTTTAGGCCAAATTTATTTAGGGCCGCTAAGTGATGCAAAAGGAAGACGGACACCGTTAATCATATCATTATCCATTTATAGTATTTCATCACTGTTATGTGCTTTTGCTCCATCCATTGAATTGCTTTTATTATTACGTTTGATCCAAGGTATTGCGGGAGCAGGAGGCATTGTCATTTCAAGGGCCATAGTTCGTGACCTTTTTTCAGGAACGGATTTGACCAAATTCTTCTCCATGTTAATGCTGGTAAATGGGGCGGCACCGATTTTGGCACCAGTTTTTGGCGGTCAACTTTTGCAATTCACTTCTTGGCGGGGAGTTTTCATAGTCATTTGTGTATTAGGTGTCCTTATGGTTGCGGCTGCATTTTTTGGGATAAAGGAAACTTTATCGCCTAATCTCAGGAGTGCTGGTGGGATAAACGATACAATCAAGACGTTTGGGAATTTATTGAAGGATAGGGTGTTTATGGGCTATGCTTTTTCACAAGGGTTCATAAGTGCCGCTATGTTCGCTTATATTTCCGGATCGCCTTTTGTTCTCCAGAATATTTATGGGGTTTCCCCACAGACATTCAGCCTGATCTTTGCAATAAACGGAATGGGAATCATCATTGCTTCCCAAGTTGCCGGAAAGCTGGCGGGGAAGGTTAAAGAAGAAAAGCTGCTTCAAATGGGATTATGTCTTGCTTTGTTTGGAGGAATATTCCTTCTTGCCTCAGTCTTTCTCGAAATTGGGCTGGCAGGAATCTTGGTCGCTTTGTTCCTCTCCGTTTCCAGCGTCGGTATCGTCGGTACAACGAGTTTTTCGTTAGCGATGCAAAATCAGAAAAAAACAGCAGGCAGTGCTTCCGCTCTAATCGGACTGCTTCCTTTTATATTGGGATCACTAATGGCTCCGCTGGTAGGCCTAGGTTCAGGTGAGTCATCCTTGCCGATGGGAATTGTGATGGTAAGTTGTCATTTCGTTGCCATGTTCGCTTATTTGATTCTTGCCCGTCGTGGGTTAAGGAAAGTTACTTAAAAAGGAAAAGCTGAAATCCTAATATGGGATTTCAGCTTTCAGTTTGTAGACAAAAGGGATTTGGAATTAAAACATTCCGAACCCCTTTTGAAATTCCCTTTGAATTTTGCTCAATATTATGGAATTGGGACTCTATGAGCCCCCTATGTTAGGCCATTTTTGGACCTTGCCATGTCCAATTTGCCATCTTCTTTACATTCATGGCAGTGAAAGTGAGCATCGCCTGCATCGACAATTTTTTAAGTCCCCTTAAAGTAATCCAACGCATGCCATGCTTTTCTTTTGCATCTGCTTAAAACACGCTCCGCATAGGTTTTACATCTTGATGATGGCGCAGATGATCGGCTTCTTTCATATAATCTTGCCAGATATGACGTGTCACTACTTTTTGATGGTCATTACTTTCGGTCACTTTGATAAAAATGGACATGTCACACAAATGTGTTTTGGTGTTTTGTCTCGCGATAGCCCTCGTAATTCGTTGTTGAGTACTTTAAAATCTCGCCCGATGGGCAAAGGTAACAATCAAAATGTTCATCGTAAACATAGTCATGTTTGCAGAAATTTTAAAACAAAAAAGACTGTAGGCAAAAGAGATTTTATCTAAATTTTATAACAAAGTTGATTGGAGCGGAAGGCGCGAGACTCCTGCGGGAAAAGCGCGTCTAGGGGGAGACCCCGCAGGCGCAAGCCGAGGAGGCTCCCGGACCGCCCGCGGAAAGCGAGTGCCTGGAGTGGAAATCAACGCTACAGTCTGAAAGCTGAAATCCTAATGGGATTTCAGCTTTTTCCGTGCGCCCGGCATGGGTGCAATCTATAGGGTGAAAGTCCCGAACCATGAAGGCAGTAGTAGTGGTTAGCTTAATGC
>NZ_JAOPHO010000055.1:0-30609 GCF_033141925.1 Peribacillus sp. CSMR9 | reverse complement strand
GTTTCACCAATTTTATGGATTTTACCAGTATAGTATAGAACACTTTCTGTTGTTGTCGTTTTACCAGCATCGATGTGAGCCATGATAACGATATTACGAGTGTTTGCTAAGGAGAACTCTCTTGCCATTTGTCTTTCTCCTTCCTTCTATAAGGATTTTATAGTGTTTGATCTTACCAGCGATAATGAGCGAATGCTTTGTTAGCTTCAGCCATTTTGTGTGTATCTTCACGTTTCTTAACTGCTGCTCCAGTATTGTTAGCAGCATCCATGATTTCATAAGCTAAACGCTCTTCCATCGTTTTTTCCCCACGAAGGCGAGAATAGTTTACTAACCAACGAAGTCCTAGAGTCGATTTACGGTCTGGACGCACCTCAACTGGTACTTGGTAGTTAGCTCCACCCACACGGCGTGCTTTTACTTCTAATACAGGCATGATGTTTTTAAGTGCTTGATCGAAAACTTCGATCGGCTCATTGCCAGTACGTTCTTTGATTAAATCAAATGCAGAGTAAAGAATTTTTTGTGATTTACCTCTTTGTCCATCAACCATTAATTTGTTGATTAAGCGAGTCACAAGTTTTGAATTATAAATCGGATCTGGTAATACATCTCTTTTCGTTACAGGTCCTTTACGAGGCATTATATTTCCTCCTTTCAAGAAAGTTTAATTTTTGTTTGAGATTATTTTTTTGCTGCTTTCGGACGCTTAGTACCGTATTTAGAACGGCCTTGCATACGATTGTTAACTCCAGCAGTATCAAGAGCACCACGTACGATATGATAACGTACCCCTGGTAAATCTTTTACACGACCGCCACGGATAAGAACCACGCTGTGTTCTTGTAGGTTGTGACCGATACCTGGGATATAAGCTGTTACCTCGATACCGTTTGTTAAACGTACACGCGCATATTTACGTAACGCGGAGTTTGGTTTCTTCGGTGTCATAGTACCCACACGAGTGCAAACACCACGTTTTTGCGGAGATGATACGTTAGTTTGTGCTTTTTTAAAGCTGTTGTAGCCTTTGTTAAGTGCTGGAGATTTTGATTTAACCTCTTTAGACTCGCGTCCTTTACGCACTAATTGATTAATAGTAGGCATTACATTTTTCCTCCCTTCACGTTTTCATTTCTAGTACCACACATCCAGGTGGTTCATAAATGGGTAAAAACAAAGTCTTTGCAAATATAATTGCAAAAACATTTTTACTTTTTAATGGCAACAGTTGCTGCTCCGACATCAATACCACATGCTTTGCCAAGCATTCTCATCGAATCAACATATGTGATAGGAACATCCAATTCTTTAGCGGTCTCAACGACACGCCCAGTCAAGTATATATCTGCATCATCAGCGATGATAACTTCTTGAATTAAATTGTTTTTAAGAGCTCTAACTGCTTGTTTCGTCCCTATAATCACTGACTTTGCCTGTATTACTTTTTCATAAGACATGGTCCATATCCTCCAAAGTTACAGGGTAACATAGGAGCACCTTTGCTATAGTATCATTAATAGTCGGATACTGTCAACTTCTTTCAAAAAATAATTCTAGCAAAAGGTTTTCCTTACATAATTCCATTACTATTTTCACTATGTCTAAAGGGAATATATTGGTCCTCATACGGCTTCAGTCAGCCATGAGTAATAAGAGAGACCAGCTCAATAAATACTGAGCCTTCAGCTCCAAGAATCCAGGAGTTCGGTTTTCAGTTTTACTAATTGAGCTGGTCCTTTTTCTTTTAATCCACTGTTACTGTATCGGCACTTTCATCACTTACAACGACCGGGTTTGCTTTTCTGTATCGAAGCATTCCTGTTCCTGCAGGGACTAGTTTACCGATGATGACATTCTCTTTAAGTCCTAGCAATTCATCACGTTTTCCTTTTATTGCTGCATCAGTCAAGACTCTAGTCGTTTCTTGGAATGAAGCGGCGGACAAGAAGGAATCCGTTTCTAGTGATGCTTTTGTGATACCTAGTAGTACAGGGCGTCCTGTAGCTGGTAATTTGTTAGTCAGCAATGCATCAGTGTTTGCTGTAGTAAACTGGTTAACATCCAATAATGTTCCTGGAAGCACTTCAGTTTCACCTGCATCAAGTACACGGACTTTACGCATCATTTGTCTAACCATTACCTCGATGTGTTTATCACCGATTTCAACCCCTTGCATCCGGTATACTTTTTGAACTTCATGAAGCAGGTATTCCTGCACAGTAAGTACATCTGTAACCTTCAGCAACTCTTTCGGATCGATAGAACCCTCTGTCAGCTCTTCACCGCGACGGACAGGAGTATCAACAGTTACTCTTAAGCGCGCTGTGTACGGTGCAGTATATGTGCGTGATTCAACTGCTCCTTGAACAACGATTTCCTGTTGTTTATCCCGAATTTCGTTAATCGAAACGACCGTTCCTTCGATTTCGGAAATGACAGCTTGACCTTTAGGGTTTCTCGCTTCAAATATTTCTTGGATACGAGGAAGACCTTGAGTGATATCGTCTCCAGCAACCCCACCTGTATGGAATGTACGCATCGTCAACTGTGTACCAGGTTCACCGATTGATTGAGCAGCAATAATACCGACTGCTTCGCCCACTTCAACTTCTTGACCGGTAGCCAAGTTGCGTCCATAACATTTTTTACATACACCATGGCTGGTATTACATGTAAAGGCGGAACGGATCCATGCTGTTTCAATTCCAAGTGATTCAATATAGTTCGCAAGATCTTCAGTAATTAGGTCGTTTTCAGCCACGATTACTTCATTTGTTTCCGGATGTCTGATCGCTTTTCTTGCATAACGGCCAATTAGGCGCTCTTCAAGATGCTCAATTATTTCAGTACCCTCTCTCAAGGCTGAAATTTTCAAGCCGCGGTCCGTTCCACAATCGTCATCACGGATGATGACATCTTGGGCAACGTCAACAAGTCGACGAGTAAGGTAACCGGAATCGGCTGTTTTAAGTGCTGTATCGGCAATACCTTTACGCGCACCATGTGTGGAGATGAAATACTCCAACACTGTTAAACCTTCACGGAAACTTGATTTGATCGGTAATTCAATGATACGTCCAGCCGGGTTGGCCATCAAACCACGCATACCAGCAAGCTGCGTAAAGTTAGAAGCATTACCACGGGCACCGGAGTCACTCATCATGAAGATCGGGTTGCGTCGGTCCAGTGAGTCCATAAGTTTGGACTGGATGGTATCCTTGGCAGCACTCCAAATTGAGATAACACGATCATAACGCTCATCTTCAGTGATTAGACCACGTCTGAATTGTTTTAAGACGTTATCCACTTTTGTTTGAGCCTCAGAGATGATTTCTTGTTTTTCTTTTAAAACGACAATATCAGCCACACCAACGGTAATACCAGCTTTTGTCGAATATTTGAATCCAAGATCTTTCATCCGGTCAAGCATTTTGGATGTCTCGGTAATTTTAAACCGTTTAAAGACCTCCGCAATGATATTTCCAAGAATTTTTTTCTTGAATGGATCAATAGCAGGTTGAGCCTTAATCAATTCAGGGATATTAGCGCCCTTTTCCACAAAATATTTCTCTGGAGTTTTCGTTTCCAGATTGTATCGTGTTGGTTCGTTAATATACGGGAATGATTTTGGTAAAATTTCATTGAAGATCAATTTACCGACAGTGGTAATTAGAAGTTGGCTGTTTTGCTCTTCAGTGAATGTTTCATTATTTAGTGAAGATGCATGTACGGCACAACGGGAATGCAAGTGTACATATCCGTTTTGGTATGCGAGTAATGCTTCACTTGTATCTTTAAAGATCATACCCTCACCGATAGCGCCTTCTCTTTCCAAAGTTAAGTAATAGTTACCTAATACCATATCTTGAGAAGGTGTAACGACAGGTTTACCATCTTTAGGGTTCAAAATGTTCTGTGCTGCAAGCATAAGCATACGTGCTTCGGCTTGGGCTTCAGAAGATAAAGGAACGTGTACCGCCATTTGGTCACCGTCAAAGTCAGCGTTGTAAGCTGTACACACGAGCGGATGCAAACGAATTGCGCGACCTTCAACCAACGTTGGTTCAAAAGCTTGGATACCAAGTCTATGAAGAGTCGGTGCACGGTTCAATAGTACTGGATGTTCTCTAATTACTTCTTCTAGCACATCCCAAATTTCAGGAGATAAACGTTCAATTTTACGTTTAGCAGATTTGATGTTATGCGCTAAACCTCTTTGAACAAGCTCCTTCATAACGAATGGTTTGAATAATTCAATCGCCATTTCTTTCGGAAGACCGCATTGGTACATCTTTAAGTTTGGTCCGACTACGATAACGGAACGACCAGAATAATCAACACGTTTACCAAGAAGGTTTTGACGGAAACGACCTTGTTTACCTTTTAACATGTGAGATAAAGATTTTAACGGACGGTTACCAGGTCCAGTTACCGGACGGCCGCGACGGCCATTATCGATAAGAGCATCGACAGCTTCTTGCAGCATACGCTTCTCGTTTTGAACGATAATGCTTGGCGCTCCAAGGTCAAGTAATCTTTTCAACCGATTATTACGGTTGATAACACGGCGATATAAATCATTTAAATCAGATGTGGCAAAACGTCCACCATCAAGTTGAACCATAGGACGAAGTTCCGGTGGAATAACCGGAAGCACGTCGAGGATCATCCATGATGGCTCATTTCCGGAGTTACGGAATGCTTCAAGAACTTCCAAGCGTTTGATTGCACGGGTTCTGCGTTGTCCTTGAGCTGTTTTAAGCTCCTCTTTCAACGACTCTACTTCCTTTTCCGTATCAATATCTTGTAAAAGTTTTTTAATAGCTTCCGCACCCATGGCAGCTTGGAACTTCTTACCGTATTTTTCACGGTATGTACGATATTCCTTTTCAGAAAGAAGCTGTTTCTTTTCTAAAGTTGTATCGCCTGTTTCAGTTACTACGTAAGATGCAAAGTAAATAACCTCTTCCAATGCCCGTGGAGACATGTCAAGAACAAGTCCCATACGGCTAGGGATTCCTTTAAAATACCATATGTGTGAAACCGGAGCTGCCAGCTCAATATGACCCATACGCTCACGGCGTACCTTAGCACGAGTGACTTCAACGCCACAACGGTCACAGACTACACCTTTATAACGAACACGTTTATATTTTCCACAATGACATTCCCAGTCCTTTTGAGGACCAAAAATTCTCTCACAGAATAAACCGTCTTTTTCTGGCTTTAACGTACGATAGTTGATTGTTTCTGGTTTTTTAACTTCTCCATGGGACCAAGAACGAATCTTGTCTGGTGAAGCAAGACCAATTTTCATATACTCAAAATTATTAACGTCTAACAAGGGGCCTACCTCCCTTTTAATCTCCAGGTTTAACCCTTGATTGCCGTCAAGTATCAGGCAATCATACACCGGATGATGGTTGATTGAATCAATAAGGCTCTAACAAGGCAGCATGATCTTCAAAGAAACATCTTGCTGCCAGTCAGAGCGGGTAATATATAACTAGATATGTTTATATTTGATTTTATTCTTTGACAGGAGCCCCTACTTCGGAAGCAACCATATCTTTAGTTTCTGAATCAAGGCTTAACTTGTCTGCTTGGTTGGCTTCTTCTTCATCTTCCAAATCTCGCATTTCGATTTCACGATCTTCGGCATTAAGAATTTTAACATCCAATCCTAAACTTTGAAGTTCCTTAATCAATACTTTGAAGGACTCAGGAACACCTGGTTCAGGGACATTTTCACCTTTGACAATCGCTTCGTACGTTTTAACACGACCAACGACATCATCTGATTTAACGGTTAAGATTTCTTGTAATGTATAAGCAGCACCATAAGCTTCAAGTGCCCATACTTCCATCTCACCAAAACGCTGTCCACCAAATTGCGCTTTACCACCAAGTGGTTGCTGCGTAACAAGGGAGTAAGGTCCAGTTGAACGTGCATGAAGTTTATCGTCGACCATATGTGCCAGTTTGATCATATACATGACACCAACGGATACACGGTTATCGAATGCTTCACCTGAACGGCCATCATAAAGGACAGTTTTTGCATCACGGGACATCCCGGCTTCTTCAATCGTACCCCAAACATCTTCCTCAGTAGCACCATCAAATACAGGAGATGCTACATGAATGCCAAGTGCGCGTGCAGCCATACCTAAGTGAAGCTCCAACACCTGACCGATGTTCATACGTGAAGGTACACCCAATGGGTTTAACATGATGTCGACTGGAGTGCCATCTGGTAAATAAGGCATATCTTCCTCAGGAAGGATCCTGGAGATTACCCCTTTATTACCATGTCGTCCAGCCATTTTATCGCCTTCATGGATTTTACGTTTTTGTACAATATATACACGTGCAAGTTGGTTTACACCAGGAGGAAGTTCATCGCCATCTTCTCTGTTAAATACTTTAACATCAAGAACGATTCCACCGCCGCCGTGAGGTACACGAAGTGATGTATCTCTTACTTCACGTGCTTTTTCACCGAAGATTGCATGTAATAAACGTTCCTCAGCAGTCAATTCCGTTACACCTTTAGGCGTGACTTTACCAACTAGAAGGTCTCCGTCTTTTACTTCTGCACCAACACGGATAATTCCGCGCTCATCAAGATTACGAAGCGCATCTTCCCCTACATTAGGGATATCACGGGTGATTTCTTCAGGCCCTAATTTTGTATCGCGTGATTCAGATTCATATTCTTCAATATGAATAGAAGTGTACACATCATCTTTAACCAATCGTTCGCTCATGATGATGGCATCTTCATAGTTATATCCATCCCATGTCATGAAGGCAACCAATACGTTACGTCCAAGTGCTAACTCACCTTTTTCCATTGAAGGACCATCAGCAAGAATCTCACCTTTTACAACGTTGTCGCCAACACTTACGATAGGGCGTTGATTATAGCACGTTCCTTGGTTAGAACGAATGAATTTTAATAGACGGTATTTATCAAGATTTCCTTTTACTTGCTGTCCGTCAACTTCACTTACCCTACGTACCCATACTTCACGTGATTCAACGTGCTCTACGATACCAGGGTGTTTACAGATGACAGCAGCACCGGAGTCTTTCGCTGAAACATATTCCATACCCGTTCCGACTCGAGGGGCTTCCGGTTGCAGCAAAGGCACTGCTTGACGTTGCATGTTCGCTCCCATAAGGGCACGGTTGGAGTCATCATTTTCCAAGAAAGGAATACATGCTGTCGCAGCAGATACAACCTGTTTAGGAGATACATCCATGTAATCTACGCGGTCACGCGGAACAACGGTATTTTCACCGCGGAAACGTGCAACAACGTCATTATCAAGGAATGACCCGTCATCTGATAGACGTACATTCGCTTGGGCAACTACATAATTATCTTCCTCATCAGCTGTTAAGTAATCGATTTGGCTTGTAATTTTGCCTGTTTCGGGATCCACACGGCGATATGGTGTTTCAATGAAGCCATATGGGTTAACCTTAGCAAAACTGGATAATGAGTTAATCAAACCAATATTTGGTCCCTCAGGCGTTTCAATCGGACACATGCGGCCATAGTGGGAATAATGAACGTCACGTACTTCAAAGCCCGCACGCTCACGTGTCAAACCACCAGGTCCCAATGCAGATAGACGACGTTTATGCGTCAATTCAGCCAACGGGTTCGTTTGATCCATGAATTGGGAAAGCTGTGAGCTTCCAAAGAACTCTTTAATTGATGCAATTACTGGGCGAATGTTAATTAGTTGCTGCGGAGTAATTGTATTCGTATCCTGAATAGACATTCTTTCACGAACGACACGCTCCATACGGGATAAACCAATTCTAAATTGGTTTTGCAGCAATTCACCAACGGAACGCAGACGACGGTTACCTAAATGGTCAATGTCATCCGTGATTCCCACACCATGCAATAAGTTAAAGAAATAACTAATGGAAGAAATGATATCAGCTGGAGTAATGTTTTTGACCTGGTCGGTCACATAGGCATTACCGATGATATTGATTACTTTTTCGCCTTCAGCATCGTTTGGTGCAAACACTTTAATAGGTTGAAGAAGGGTTTCTTCTTCTACTACACCACCTGATGGATGGAATGTTTTGAATCCGATTCCAGCTTCGATATGAGGCAGGATCCTATCAAGAGTCCGACGATCAAGCATTGTACCTTTTTCCACGATGATTTCTCCTGTTTCAGGATCAATCAAGGTCTCTGCAATACGCTGTCCGAATAAACGGTTCTTAATATGCAGTTTTTTGTTTATTTTATAACGACCTACATTTGCTAAATCATAACGTTTTGGATCAAAAAAGCGGGATACTAAAAGACTTTTCGCGTTATCGACAGTAGGTGGTTCACCTGGGCGTAGACGCTCATAGATTTCTAGCAATGCTTTTTCTACACTCTCGGTGTTATCCTTTTCAAGAGTGTTGCGAAGGTATTCGTTGTCTCCAATCAAATCAATGATTTCTTGATCTGTTCCGAATCCAAGGGCACGCATCAATACCGTGATAGGCAATTTCCTGGTGCGATCGATTCGAACATACACAACATCCTTGGCGTCTGTTTCATATTCAAGCCATGCACCACGGTTAGGAATAACGGTCGCAGAGAATCCAAGCTTACCGTTTTTATCCATTTTCCCATTGTAGTAAACACTCGGTGAGCGCACTAATTGGGATACAATTACCCGTTCAGCACCATTGATTACAAATGTACCTGTTTCAGTCATCAGCGGGAAGTCGCCCATAAATACATCCTGGTCTTTCACTTCCCCTGTTTCTTTGTTAACAAGGCGCACTTTCACTCGAAGCGGTGCAGAATACGTAACATCGCGTTCTTTTGTTTCTTCTACAGAATACTTCGGCTCAGCTAAGCTGTAATCGATGAATTCTAACGATAAATTACCTGTAAAATCCTCAATAGGAGAAATATCCTGGAACATTTCCTTTAAACCTACATCTAGAAACCATTGATAAGAAGCTGTTTGAATTTCAATCAGATTCGGAAGATCCAAAACCTCACTGATTCTTGCATAACTTCTACGTTGGCGGTGTCGTCCATACTGAACAAGTTGACCTGTCAACTGATTCACCCCTTAAATCAAGCGTTATAAGGATCCAATTGCCTCGGAAAAGGAATCATTTCCATAGACAAAAAGAAAATGGTTTTTATTTTAAAAACCACTATTTCTCATAAAACGAACTATTATTTATATATTTTTCCCATATTATCCATTGGTTATACACCAATGGTATAAAAATTGCATAGTTACGGAATTATATATATGCATTTTATAATACTAACATAGCGAAAATTTAGAGTCAAACCTTTTTGGATAATAGTATATAGTAACCTTTTTTCTTAACGGGCACTTCAATATTTCCAAATAATTGCTCCATTTTATCCATAGCGGATGGAGCTCCTTGTTTTTTTTGAATGACAACCCATAATTCTCCACCAGCCACCAAACTGCGATAGCCTTCTTCTAAAATTTCGTGGACTACACTTTTGCCTGCGCGAATGGGAGGGTTCGTAAGAATTGCCGCGAATTGATTGGAGCCAACTTTGTCAAAACGATCACTTGCGTAAATCTTTACATTTGCAATCCCATTAGAAGCGGCATTCTCTTTTGACAATTCAACTGCCCGGCTATTTATATCAATCATTTCTATCGTTCTATCGGGATAAGCTGCCGCAATCGATATTCCGATTGGTCCATAACCGCAACCAACATCAAGAATATCTCCTTCCACAGCTTCATCTAGGTTAAAACTTTCAACCAAAAGACGCGATCCGAAATCAACTTCTTTTTTCGAAAAAACACCATTATCACTTTTGAAGCGAAAGGTACGTCCCTTTAATGTAAAATCCCAAAATTTCGGATTGCTTACGACATCCGGTTTATGTGAGTAGTAATGCTCTGTCAGAGTCATCTCCCCCTATCAGAAAGGAATATTGAAGATTTATTGAGAAGAGATTTGAAGAATGGATGCTTGCATGCCGGGATGTTTGAATAACGAAACCCTTTTAATCAAACCATTAACGGCAAATTTCCGTCATTTTCTTTAAAATGAAGAAAAAAGCCCGCCAGTGATAGCGAGCTTTTTGTTTATGCAAGATTACTTAACTTCAACGCCAGCTCCAACTTCTTCAAGTTTAGCTTTAACTTCTTCAGCTTCTTCTTTAGAAGCGCCTTCTTTGATTGCTTTTGGAGTGTTGTCAACAAGTTCTTTTGCTTCTTTAAGTCCAAGACCTGTTACTTCACGTACAGCTTTGATAACTTTGATTTTTTGGTCTCCAGCAGATGTAAGGATTACATCAAACTCAGTTTGCTCTTCAGCAGCAGCGCCACCAGCAGCAGCTACAGCTACAGGTGCAGCAGCAGTTACGCCAAATTCTTCTTCGATTGCTTTTACAAGGTCGTTTAATTCTAAAACAGTCATGTTTTTAACTGCTTCTAAGATTTGATCTTTAGTCATTGTTATTTCCTCCTCGAAATGGTTGGTTTTTTTTTTGAATCAATAGGCTAAATAAGCGGTTAGCTTACGCGCCTTGTTCTTCTTTTTGATCTGCAACTGCTTTTGTAGCAAGAGCAAGTCCGCGCATAGGTGCTTGTAGCACGCTGAGTAGCATTGAAAGTAGGCCTTCGCGTGAAGGTAGTTCTGCAAGAGCTTTAATTTCTTCTGCAGTTGCAACATTTCCTTCGATAACTCCAGCTTTGATTTCTAACGCTTCATGTTTTTTCGCAAAATCGTTAAGGATTTTTGCTGGCGCAATAACATCTTCATTTGAGAATGCAATTGCGTTTGGTCCTGTTAATGATTCGTTCAAAGTGCTAAGTTCAGCACTTTCAGCAGCACGACGAGTTAAAGAGTTTTTGTAAACCTTAAACTCAACGCCAGCTTCACGAAGTTGCTTACGAAGTTCTGTTAATTCAGCAACAGTCAATCCACGGTAGTCAACAACTACTGTTGATTGGCTTGCAGTTAATTTATCAGTAATCTCAGCAACGATTTTTTGCTTTTGTTCAATAATTGCGTTCATCCTTACACCTCCTGTAGATTTGCTTGAAAACATTTATACCGTTTCAAAGAAAAAGCCTTCATCTCTATTGCAGACATGAAGGCAGTAATTTCAAAAGTCATAGTCAAGGACTATTATTATCGAATTACCTCGGCAGGGAATTAAGCTCGAATGGAGCACCTACTGTCTACGGTACAAATGATATTCATTTATTCACAACAAAACTTATTATAACAATAATAGTTTTGGAATGTCAATTATTTATTGAAAGTAGAAGGATCAACTTTCACACCAGGGCCCATTGTAGTTGTTACAGAAACGTTTTTCATGTAAGTTCCTTTAGCAGCCGCAGGTTTAACTTTCATTAATGTATCATAGATAGTAGTGAAGTTTTCCACTAGTTTAGCATCCTCGAAAGATACTTTACCGATTGGAGCATGGATGTTTCCAGCTTTATCTACGCGGTATTCAACTTTACCAGCCTTGATTTCATTAACAGCTTTTGTTACGTCGAATGTTACTGTGCCAGTTTTAGGGTTAGGCATAAAACCTTTAGGTCCTAATACGCGGCCAAGTTTACCAACTTCACCCATCATGTCTGGAGTCGCAACGATTACATCGAATTCGAACCATCCTTGTTGGATTTTGTTGATGAAGTCAGATTCACCAACGTAGTCAGCACCAGCAGCTTCCGCTTCTTTTGCTTTTTCGCCTTTAGCGAATACTAATACGCGTTGAGTTTTACCAGTACCATTCGGTAGAACAACCGCTCCACGAATTTGTTGGTCAGCTTTCTTAGGGTCTACGCCTAAACGGAAAGCCACTTCAACAGTCGCATCGAATTTTGCGAAGTTTGCTTTTTTAGCAACTTCGATTGCTTCAGTTACAGCATAAGCCTTAGAAACTTCTACAAGCTTAGCTGCTTCAAGATACTTTTTACCTTTTTTCGCCATGATATAAATCCTCCTAAATTGTGGTTTTAACGGAATAACCTCCCACGAATAAAGGTTGCGAGTATCAATCGCAACCCCGTAGAAACAAATAGCAATTACATGGATCAGTCTTCGATGACAATACCCATGCTGCGAGCAGTACCTTCAACCATACGCATTGCAGCTTCAACGCTTGCAGCGTTTAGGTCAGGCATTTTAGTTTCAGCAATCTCGCGCACTTGATCACGCTTGACTGTAGCAACTTTATTACGGTTAGGTTCACCAGAACCAGACTCGATACCAGCTACTTTCTTAAGCAATACTGCAGCCGGTGGAGTTTTTGTAATGAATGTAAATGAACGGTCTTCAAATACCGTGATTTCAACAGGAATAATTAGACCAGCTTGATCTGCTGTACGAGCGTTGAACTCCTTACAGAATCCCATGATGTTTACACCAGCTTGACCTAATGCAGGACCGACTGGCGGTGCCGGATTCGCTTTACCAGCAGGAATTTGCAATTTAACCATTTTAATTACTTTTTTAGCCACGAGACACACCTCCTTATAAGTCCGTGATGTGGTAATAGGGGTATACCCTCCCACTCATCTTGAATTCTTTATATATTAATAAAGAATGCTTGTATCGTTGAGGCCTAAAAATTGAAACATACTGACCTTTGAAATTTTACCACTTTCAAAAGGTAATTTCAAGTTTTTTTCCGTTTATAATTTTTCCACTTGATTAAAATCAAGTTCAACCGGTGTATCACGGCCGAACATATTGACTAGGACCCTTACTTTACCTTTATCTTTATCAAGTTCTTCAATCGGCCCTGCAAAGGTTGCAAAAGGTCCTTCTTTAACTTGAACGGTTTCGCCGATTTCAAAATCAACTTCGAATTTACTTTCATCTACGCCCATTCGTTTAAGAACGACTTCAATTTCTTCCGGTAGCAACGCAGTCGGTTTTGACCCAGCTCCAGATGAACCTACGAAACCAGTTACACCAGGTGTATTCCGGACTACATACCAAGAATCATCCGTCATGATGATCTCAACTAATACATAACCTGGAAATACTTTCTTTTTGGTCACTTTCTTTTTGCCATCTTTCATTTCCGTTTCTTCTTCTTCTGGAACTACAACGCGAAAGATCTTATCTTCCATCCCCATAGTTTCCACACGTTTTTCCAAGTTAGCCTTAACTTTGTTCTCGTAACCTGAATAGGTGTGAACTACATACCAATTCTTTTCCATGTGTTAGGACTTTAAAGTCCTTCCCTCCCTGCAATCAATCATTTTCTTTATTAATCTTTATCTTTGAACGTTTTAGCCAAAAAGCCAATTCCGGCGTCATCCCGGCTTAACTAGAATATATTGTGATGATTCATATTACAGCAGTGCTCGATTTGGAACTTCTTCACTTCATAAAAAAGACAAATTAAAAAACCCGTTTCCGGGCTTTTCTGCTGACACATATTATTCTATCACTATTATACCTTATTTTCGAATCTCTTATTCAATAACTAAGCGAATTAATTCGGAAATGCCCAAATCGACCACTGTAAAGAAAAAAGCCATAAACAATACAGTCGTTACTACCACGATTGTATATTTGGTAAGCTCCTTGCGTTTCGGCCAGCTTACTTTTTGCATTTCGCGAGCGACACCGCTGAAAAATTCGGTAAAACGTTTCATGAATGTACCTCCAAGCATTAGAAGCTTCTGTCAATCTATTTATAAAACGGTTATTTCGTTTCTTTATGAATCGAGTGTGAGTTGCACGTACTGCAAAATTTCTTGATTTCCAGGCGTTCGCCGCTTGTCGATTGTTTGCTCTCATAACTATAATTTCTTGAACCGCAATCAATGCAGGCAAGAACTATTTTTTTTCGCATTAGATACACCTATCCTATCTACTATATCCATAAAACCTTATCACGGCTGTCTTTTATTGTCAATATCAAAGCAGGTTTAGCCCATTATGGATACCGGAAATCAAAATATCGGTTTCTAACATAGTGAATAATAAACTACCATGTGGAGAAGGGACAGATGAAATTAAGCGGAAAAAGCGGAGGGATTATAAACTGATTTCCCTTACTTCCAGATAGCGCTCGAGCTTTCTTTTCACCCGCTGAAGGGCGTTGTCGATTGACTTAACATGCCGGTTCAACTCTTCCGAAATTTCTTGGTAGGTTTGTCCATCCAGGTAAAGAGCTAACACTTTTCTCTCAAGATCACTCAGGAGCTCGGCCATCTTTAATTCGATATCGTCAAACTCTTCTTGGTTGA
Organism: Peribacillus sp. CSMR9; assembly: GCF_033141925.1. NCBI lineage: Bacteria > Bacillati > Bacillota > Bacilli > Caryophanales > Bacillaceae > Peribacillus > Peribacillus sp. CSMR9. The sequence continues at coordinate 16,339 of NZ_JAOPHO010000055.1, read as the reverse complement.
TGATCAGTTCTTCCGGGTCCAAAACTTTCGTACCCGATATAATATCCATTAGAGTTCGGTCCGATTCCTCATCATAAATGGGTTTGTCCAGGGAAACATAGGAATTGAGCGGAATATGTTTTTGACGTGTTGCTGTTTTGATAGCTGTAATGATCTGCCTCGTAATGCACAGTTCTGCAAATGCTTTAAAGGAAGATAACTTATCCCCTTTAAAATCACGGACGGCTTTATATAAACCAATCATACCTTCCTGCACGATGTCTTCCTTATCTGCACCAATTAAGAAATAAGTCCTTGCCTTTGCTCTAACAAAATTACGATACTTTTGGATCAAATAATCCAGCGCTTCACTGTCTCCAGTGTGTACCAACCTTATCAATTCATCATCCTCAAACTGCAGATACTTTTCGTTCAGTTTCATTCCGAATTTGAGACCCACATTATATCCCCCTGACCTGACTCAGATAGAAATATTATACAGCAGGTAAAATTTACCCGTCAATGGTTCAAATTTTACCCCGGCGCCATTTTTCGAAAATTTCTGCCACTTCTTCACTTAAAGGAATTTTAGCTGCAGGTTTTATCGTCGTTGTTTTTCTTACATCTTTCTTGATTTCCCCTTGAATTTCTTCCATTTCAATAAGCAATTCACGAGCAGATTTCCTTAGAGCCCCTTGACCAAAGATCACCCACTGTTCCGTGAAGTCAGAGGTTGCCACTTGAATTTGCGTTTTGACGTTATTCAGTTCAATGGCCATCTTTTCTATTCTTTCATCGGCAGTCTCATTTTCTTTTGTAAAAATTACGTCAACTTTGTGATTTTTGAATATACGGGCAATTCCCTGAACGTATTGAGCATCAAATACGATAATTACACGGTATCCGGTAAATGCTTGATATTCCGCCATCATTTCAATCAACCGGTCTCTTGCAGCAGCAAGATCCCTTTCTTTTAATTCTCTCAGTTCCGGCCAGGCTCCAATAATGTTATAACCGTCCACCAACAGAATATTCATCCCATCATTGCCCTAGGGGATTTCTTTTTCTATAAACCTCATACATCAATAAACCGGCTGCTACCGATGCATTTAACGATGTTACTTGTCCTGCCATAGGGAGACGGATGAGAAAATCACATTTATCCTTCATTAACCGGGCCATACCTTTTCCTTCACTACCGATAACAAGTCCGATAGGCATCTTTCCGTCCATGTTACGGTAATCATCGCTTCCTTTCGCATCGGTACCGACTATCCATACTCCACGCTCTTTCAACTCTTCGACTGCCCTTGCCAAATTTGTAACGCGAGCTACCGGAATATATTCGATTGCACCCGTCGAGGCTTTGGCCACAGTTGCCGTCAAGCCCACCGCTCTTCTTTTCGGAATGATGATTCCATGGGCCCCGACTGCATCAGCGGTCCTCATGATTGAACCTAAATTATGCGGATCTTCAACTTCATCAAGAATCATGAAAAAAGGTGCTTCATCCCGTTCAGCCGCTTTTGCGAATAAGTCATCCAATTCCACATATTCATATGCAGCCACTTGTGCGACAACACCTTGATGGATGCCTTCTGCCATTTGGTCAATTTTTTTCTTCGGTACAATTTGCACGAATACCTTCTTTTCCTTAGCCAGACCGATGAGTGGAAGCATCGAGCCTTTTTGTGAGCCCTCAGCTATCCAAATTTTATTAATGTCCCGTTCGGAGCGAAGAGCTTCCAATACGGGGTTTCTGCCAATGATATATTCTTCGCTCATGGGTTACTCCCCTTTTCTTCTTCAATGTATTCAATAGATTTTTTGATAAGTTCTTCCATTCTTTCTATCCGACCGGATAAATACAAAAATCCCATTAGTGCCTCAAAGGCTGTACTGTAACGATACGTTTGCACATCTGTATTCTTCGGTACAGTACCGGATTTTGCATTTCGGCCGCGCCGAACGACGGCGGATTCCTCTTCCGATAACCAATCTGACTCCAGGAAAAAATGGATAATTTTATTTTGAGCCTTAGCCGCTACAAAAGATGTAGCTTTTTTGTGAAGAAGATTGGGCTTCACCGCTCCTTTTTGAATGAGATGATGCCGGATATACGTTTCGTATACGGCATCACCTATATAAGCTAAAGCAAGACTGTTCAGCATTTTAGCATCTACCTTACTATCGTAATGAAGCATTAATTACCCTCTTTTCCATCTTGTACCTTGAGGGGTATCCTCTAATATGATGTTCATGTTTTTCAATCGATCACGAATTTCATCAGATAACCCAAAATTGCGGTCTTTCCGCGCTTGAATCCTCTGCTGGATCAAACCTTCAATTTCTTCATCCAAAAGCCCCTCTTCTTCAAGGGACAAACCTAGGACAGAAAATAAGATATTGAATTTTTCAAGGAACGCATCAATGACTTCCTTGTCTGTATTTTTCTCCATCAAGTAATAATTTGCCTGTTTGGAAAGTTCAAAGAGTATGGAAATTGCATTAGCAGTGTTGAAATCATCGTCCATTTCCTTAGTGAATTGTTCATGTAATTCATTAAGTTTCTCCAACCAAACATCATTATTCTCAGTCAATCCGTCGCTTACTTGAAGACGATGCTTTAAGTTTTGATAAGATGTCCGTAACCGATCAAGAGACGCTTTTACATTTTCAAGCACTTCTTCACTATAATTGATGGGATGACGGTAATGAACGGATAACATGAAGAAGCGTAACACTTGTGGGTCATGCTTCTGAATGATGTCATGAACAAGAACGAAATTGCCTAAGGACTTAGACATTTTTTCATTCTCAATATTTATATACCCGTTATGCATCCAATAATTCGCAAAGGTCTTGCCTGTTAATGCTTCGGATTGTGCAATTTCATTTTCATGATGCGGGAAAGCTAGATCTTGACCTCCTGCATGAATATCGATTGTATCCCCCAAATACTTTTTGACCATTGCGGAGCACTCGATATGCCAGCCAGGACGCCCTCTCCCCCATGGGCTCTCCCAAGATATTTCATCATCCTTGGCCGCTTTCCAAAGGGCAAAATCAAGGGCATCTTGTTTTTTCTCCCCAATTTCAATACGGGCCCCCACTCGCAACTCATCGATGGACTGATGTGAAAGTTTTCCATACCCATCAAACTTACGAGTGCGGTAATACACATCCCCTTCAGATTCATAAGCGAATCCTTTCTCAATTAATGCGGAGATGAATTCAATGATTGCATCCATGTTCTCCATTACGGTTGGGTGAGCATCCGCTTTTTTGCAGCCCAATGCCGAAACGTCTTCAAAATAAGCCTTGATGAATCGCTCTGATATGGTTGGGACATCTTCCCCCAATTCTTTTGCAGCACGAATCAGCTTATCATCCACATCCGTAAAGTTCGAAACGAATTGCACATCATATCCACGGTAATCCAAATACCTACGAACGGTATCAAAAACGATTGCCGGTCTTGCATTCCCAATATGAATGTAATTGTAGACAGTGGGTCCACATACGTACATTTTCACCTTTCCCTCTTCAATTGGGACGAAGGTTTCCTTTTTTCTTGTAGCTGTGTTATATATTTTAATCGCCATATTATAGACTCCTTTCTTCCTGCTTCTGTTCAGCCAGCTTCGCTCTTAAGGACCTGATCTCGCTATCCAATTCCTTAAAGCGATCATTGATTGGATCAGGAAGATCACAATGATTTAGGTCTTTGTTGATTTTGATACCATCTTGAATGACCACTTTACCTGGAATGCCCACAACTGTTGAATTAGGTGGCACTTCCTTTAAAACGACTGATCCGGCACCGATTTTGGAGTTTTCACCAACAGTAATGGAACCCAGCACTTTTGCTCCTGTTGCAATCAACACATTATCCTTTATCGTAGGATGACGTTTTCCCTTTTCCTTTCCCGTCCCCCCTAGGGTTACACCTTGAAAGACAGACACATTGTCACCAATTTCACAAGTTTCGCCAATGACGATCCCCATTCCGTGGTCAATGAAGAAACGACGGCCAATGGTGGCCCCTGGATGGATTTCAATTCCGGTAAAAAACCGACTGATTTGAGATATACTTCTCGCCAGGAAAAAGAACTTCTTCTTAAATAGTGCGTGAGCCATCCTATGGCTCCAAATAGCATGTAAACCCGCATACGTCAAAATGACTTCGAAATAACTGCGTGCAGCAGGATCTTGATCAAAAACCACTTCGATATCCTCTTTAAACATCTTTAACAAAATGATCCCCCCCTATGTCCCTTTTCCAACATCCCCTTTGAAGCTTTTAAAGCATATAAAAAAGCGTCTCTGTCCAAATAGACAGAGACGCTTTTAGCGCGGTTCCACTCTGTTTGGGATGCACGAAGCAGGTAAAGCTTTCCCCTGTTTTTTTCATCCCCAACTTTAATCCCTGTAACGGAGGACATTCCGCCTGTGCCTACTATAGGTTAGTTCAGCAAAGGACTCAAGGGTGCATTTCAGAAAACGAGAGGCTTGAACCACTTTCAGCAGGTTATGGTTCTCTCTAAAAAGCTTCGTTTGCTTACTTCTCCCCATCTACGCGTTCTTTTGTAAGATTATTAAATACTATATTACATTTTCGACAAATTGTTAATATAAAATACTCTGAATTCGCTGTTTAATTTTTTCTTTGCCCAGTAATGAAATCGCCTTAGGCAAGTCAGGGCCATGTGTTTGACCCGTGACGGCAGCCCTTATCGGCATGAATAATTTTTTCCCTTTATGCCCTGTGCTTTTTTGTACCGCTTTTATCGACTTCTTGATTTCGTCCGCTTTAAATTCTTCAAGCCCCTCGATTTCCTGAAGGAAAGCTTTCATGACTTCAGGTACCTGTTCTTCAGCCAACACTTCCTTAGCTTCTGGCTCGAACTCGACCTCATCCTTGAAAAACAGTTCAGATAGCTCAACTATTTCCGCTCCATAGCTCATCTGCTCTTGAAAAAGGGAAACTAGGCCGTGTACCCACTCTGCTTCTTCAGCAGTTAGTGTCTCCGAAACCTTCCCTGCTTTAATTAAGTGAGGCATTGACAATTCCACTGCACGATCGCTGTCCAATTGCTTCACGTATTGGTTATTCATCCATGTAAGCTTTTGCTTATCGAAAAGTGCAGGTGATTTAGACAATCGATCTGCATCGAAAAGATTAATGAACTCTTCTTTCGTGAAAATCTCTTCCTCCCCGACCGGAGACCATCCTAGTAACGTAATGAAATTGAATAAAGCTTCAGGTACATAACCAAGCTCTTCATATTGCTCAATGAATTGAATGATCGACTCATCACGTTTACTCAGTTTCTTCCTGCTTTCGTTTACAATCAGCGTCATATGTCCGAATACCGGCGGTTCCCATCCAAATGCTTCATAAATCATCAATTGTTTTGGAGTATTGGAGATATGGTCATCACCACGCAGGACATGGGAAATCTTCATCAAGTGATCATCGACTGCCACTGCAAAGTTATAGGTTGGGATTCCATCTTTTTTAACGATAACAAAATCACCAAAACCATCTGTTTCAAACGAAACGTCATCCTTAACCATATCTTTGAAAGTAAGGACTTTCCCCGCTGGAACGGCAAAGCGAATGCTTGGTTTTCTTCCTTCAGCCACCAGTTTCGCTTGCTCTTCTTCAGTTAAATGCTTGCACTTCCCTGAATATTTTGGCGTTTCGTTCCGTTCGACCTGTCCTTCTCGCTCTGCTTCAAGCTCTTCTTCCGTACAATAGCATTTATAAGCCAAACCCTTACCTAAAAGTTCTTGATATAATTCCTGATAAAGATCGTTCCGTTCGGATTGACGATATGGACCGTATTCACCGCCAACATCAACACCTTCATCCCAGTCCATTCCAAGCCATTTCAAATATTTAAGCTGACTTTCCTCGCCGCCTTCAATATTCCTCTTTTGGTCGGTATCTTCAATGCGGATGATGAACTTCCCGCCTTTATTTCGTGCGTATAAATAATTAAATAAAGCCGTCCGTGCATTACCTATATGTAAATGTCCAGTAGGACTCGGTGCATAGCGAACTCGAATATCGCTGCTCATGATATATATAGACCTCCCAGTCGTTCTTTTCTATTGTTTATTTTATCATTTATATACATTGGGATAAAGGCATCCACTCTAAAAATGAATTTAGTTAGATTTAACTAATAAGACAACAGCCTGTGCCGCGATTCCTTCGCTTCTGCCTGTAAACCCAAGTTTCTCAGTAGTGGTCGCCTTTACATTAATTCTATCTATCGAGGCATCTAAAAGTTCTGCAATCCTGCCTCGCATCGCTTCAATATATGGTGCCATTTTCGGGCTTTGTGCAATGATTGTACAATCCGCATTGCCTAGGGTATATCCTTCTTTTTTTACAATCGCCCAAATATACTGCAGCAGTTTTGCCGAATCGGCATCTTTAAATTCAGGATCCGTATCCGGAAAATGCTTTCCGATATCCCCCGCACCAATTGCCCCCAAGCAAGCATCAGCAACAGTATGCAGAAGGACATCCGCATCAGAATGACCTAGCAAACCTTTCTCATGCGGAATAGTAATTCCGCCAATAATCAAAGGTCTTCCCTCAACAAGCTGATGAACGTCATATCCTTGTCCAATTCGAAACATATCATTCTCCCCAATCATCATTTTCCATGTTTTTTATGTAAAATCGCTTCTGCAAAATAAAGGTCTTCCTGAGTCGTAATTTTAATATTATCATAATTGCCCTCAATAATAACTACCTGTTCATTGATCCGTTCTAGCAAACTTGCATCGTCCGTCCCTAAAAATGCTTCAGCCTCTGCCTCTTCATACGCCCTTTTTAATATGGATACACGAAAAGCCTGTGGAGTTTGTACCGCCCACAAGCTTGATCGTTCCACCGTTTCCAATACCTTTTTGTTTGCCGCTTTTTTAATCGTATCCTTAACTGGCACTGCAATAACGGCACCTCCATGAAGGGAAGCGGCGGTAGTCAATTCACTGATTTGCCCTAGATCGATAAAAGGGCGAGCTCCGTCATGGACCAAGATGATTTCTTCTCCTGCATGTTGCAGCCCATTATAAACGCTTTGTTGGCGCTCCTTGCCGCCCATGACGAGTTTCTTGACCTTTTTAAGCCCATACTTTGATATCAATTGACTGAAATAATCCTTTTCTGCCGGGTTTATCGAAAGGATAATCCCCCGACAGTCAGGATCTTCTTCGAAGACACGTAGTGTATAAACAATAATCGGGATACCCGATAGTTCAATAAAAAGTTTATTCTTGCCCGCCTTCATTCTTTTTCCTTGTCCAGCTGCAGGTATCACTACTTCATAAAACATGACGGTTTCTCCTACTCTTCTTTATAATGCTTTTTCTAATAGTTTCGGTTTAGCGAATATCATACGACCTGCAGAGGTTTGCAGTACACTTGTGACAAGTACATCGATGCGTTTTCCAATATGGTCACGGCCACCCTCGACAACGATCATTGTACCATCGTCTAAATAAGCGATGCCCTGGTTCTGCTCTTTCCCGTCCTTAATGACCTGTACATTCATCTCTTCCCCAGGAAGTACAACAGGTTTAACGGCATTGGCCAGGTCATTGATATTAAGGACCGCCACATTTTGAAACTCACATACTTTATTTAAATTGAAATCATTGGTAACGACCATTCCGCCCGATATTTTGGCAAGCTTCACCAGTTTACTGTCCACTTCCTGAATATCTTCAAAATCTCCCTCGTACATCTCCACCTTAATCGGAAGGTCTTTTTGAATCCGATTAAGGATATCCAAACCACGTCTTCCACGATTCCTTTTCAAGGCATCAGATGAATCAGCAATGTGCTGTAGTTCGTTTAATACGAATTGAGGGATGACTATGGTCCCCTCTAGAAATCCTGTCTGACAGATATCCGCAATTCTGCCGTCAATGATGACGCTTGTATCGAGAATCTTCAGTCGCTTGCTATAACCCTCTTCATCCTCTTCGCCTGCTTCACCCTCGGAATTCTTTTTCTTATTATTTTTCGTGAATAGATTCAATAGTTCATCCCGTTTTTTAAAGCCCACCTGGAAACCAAGATAACCAAATAAAAGCGTAAGGATGATCGGAACCACCTTGATGGCACTGAAGGCGGAGCCAACCAGGAACGCCGCAAGCAGCCCCACTAAAAGACCGACGCTGCCAAAGATTATGTCCGTAATTGGTATCTTAACAAGCTGTTCCTCCAGCCACTTCATAAAATAGATCACATGATCTACTGCCCAAAAAGTAATAAGATAAAAGATAATGGCACCCAACAGTACACTTACATAAGGATTGTTTATTAAAGCAATATCATCTGCATGTAAAACAATTAATAATTCTGGAATAAGTAACATTCCAAGTGTTCCGCCGACTATTAAGAAGCATGCTTGTATAATGCGTTTTAACATCCCTTTCACCTCCCTCTATTCATTATTGACCAATAAAATAAAATGAAACCTTCGAAAATTCGTTTTCATTATATACGTGAAATTCACCTAAGGAATTAGTGGATTTACAAATATGACTCCTTCTCTATTTCGTAATATTAGCCTAGCACCCTGAGTTTTGAGTGTCAAAAATAAACACTATTCATTTCAAGCTAATTCAGGAAAATTTTGATGGCAAGCTGCACATTACATCCTTCTATTTGTAACCAGTTGATTTTTTAAAATACGGAGCCCCTCTTTAATTTTATTGGCACGGACTTCGCCAATACCCTCTACATCGTCAAGGTTTTCAACCGTTGCTTTATTGACTTCGCTAAAGCTTCCGAACTGTTTCACTAAATTTTCGATGATCAAACCCGGCAAGCGTGGGATTTTATGAAGAATACGGTAACCACGGGGGTGTACTGACTCATCAAGATGTATGTATCCGTGATAGCCCAGCACCTTTAGAAGTATGCTTTCGTCCAGTTTTTCCTGCATCGCCAACTCTTGAAGCCGAGAAATGATTTCCTCAGGTTTTTCATCATTGCTGGAGGTATAATCCTTGATAAGCCACTTCCCTTCCGTTTCAATATCCGCCAGGATCTCATTCATCTGCAGACGGATCAATCTTCCTTCCGTACCAAGCTCATTAAGATACGTTAATAGCTCCGCCTTGATTCTGAGTACCATTACATAACGGTGAAATACCTGCAAAAGGTCGGCATAGGTCACGATTTCCTCAAACTCCAGTGCTCCTAATACCGATATGCTTTGCTGTAGAACCACCTTGTATTTTTCCAAGGTTTGAATGGCTAAATTAGCCTTGGCGAGTATGACTCCTATATCTTTGAGGGCATACCGGAAATTGCCTTGATATAAAGTTATGACATTCCGACGTTGTGAGATTGCAATGACCAACGATTTGGTCTCCCTTGCTACACGTTCCGCTGTCCGATGCCGCATTCCCGTTTCTGTGGAAGGTGTACTATTATCGGGAACTAATTGGGCATTTGCGAAAATGATCGTATCGGCCTTTTCATTTAAAATGATGGCCCCGTCCATCTTCGCCAGCTCATACAATGTACTTGGGGTACAGTTACAGTTAATTTCGAAGCCGCCATCTACAATCGTTCGAACCTTCTCGTTATATCCGACCACTATCAAACCACCCGTATTTGCCCTCAGGACATTTTCAATACCCTCCCGAAGCGGGGTACCCGGAGCTACAATTTGCAGAATCTCCAGTTTTGTTTTCTCATACCCTTTTTTATCTGTCATACTTAACCCCCTTACACTTGTTGAAGAGCCTCTGAAACCGATGAAACACCAACGATCTTAATACCTTTTGGCGCAGTCCATCCCCCTATATTATTCGCCGGTATTATAACCCGCTCAAACCCTAGTTTTGCTGCTTCCTGCACCCTTTGCTCGATTCGTGACACCCTTCTTACCTCCCCTGTCAGCCCCACTTCACCAATGATGCAATCGGCAGGGTTTGTTGGTTTATCACGGAAGCTCGAGGCAATGCTGATTGCGACAGCGAGATCAATTGCCGGTTCATCCAGCTTGACACCACCAGCAACCTTTAGATACGCATCTTGATTTTGGAGCAACAGGCCCACCCTCTTTTCCAGAACAGCCATTAAGAGCGAAACCCGATTATGGTCAATCCCTGTGGCCATCCGCCTTGGATTGCCAAAACTCGTAGGTGAAATCAATGCTTGAATTTCGACAAGCACTGGCCTTGTTCCTTCCATGGATGCAACGACTGTAGAACCAGACGCTCCTTGCGACCGTTCTTCAAGGAAAATTTCCGATGGATTCGCAACCTCTTCCAAGCCATGTTCTTTCATTTCAAAAATACCCATCTCATTCGTCGAACCAAAGCGGTTCTTGACCGCACGTATAATTCGATATGTATGGTGTCTTTCTCCCTCGAAATATAAAACGGTGTCTACCATATGCTCAAGCAGCCGAGGCCCTGCAATGGCACCTTCCTTTGTAACATGCCCGACGATAAAGATCGCAATCCCATTCGTTTTAGCAATACGCATGAGTGAGGCTGTGCACTCCCTCACTTGTGAAACGCTTCCCGGAGCAGATGTAACCTCCGAATGGTACACCGTTTGAATGGAGTCAATAATGACCAAATCCGGTTTCACCTCTGTAATCGCCTGTTGGATATAGTCCATATCGGTTTCAGCATAAACCAGTAGATTTTCTGACATGGTCCCAAGCCGATCCGCTCTCAACTTGGTCTGCTTGACTGATTCTTCGCCTGATATATAAAGCACTTTTTTCTGTTTATGCGCCAATTGGGAAGATACCTGCAAAAGTAGGGTCGATTTACCGATACCCGGATCCCCCCCAATCAAAACAAGGGATCCCTGTACGATCCCGCCCCCAAGAGCACGATTCAATTCCATTAAATCCGTCTTAATCCGGGGTTCTTTTTCTGATTGAATAGTAGTTATGGGTGCTGCCTTCTCCCGCTCTCCGGAACCTCTGACCTCTGAATTGGTAAATGCACCTTTTCTAGCAGGTTTAACGATTTCAGTTTCCTCGACCATTTTGTTCCATTCACCGCATCCTGGGCATTTCCCCATCCATTTCGCGGACTCATATCCACAAGACTGACACATAAATTTGGTTTTCTTTTTTACAGCCATAAATTACTCCTCTTCCTTTGGAAAAAATACCTATATTAAGGATATTATACCTCTGTTTCATTTAAACCTTCTTAAGGCTAAGTTTTTTTAAAAAAATAACCACTCTAACTCTACCTTGTCCGACTTATACTCATTTCTACCTACGGATAAAAAACAGAGGTACACTGCAAAAAAATCTGCGTGTACCTCGAAGTTTAGAATCAGGTTATTCACTTATATTGACAGGCTCGCCTTGTCGGATTGCAAACTCATTATTCACAACATCCATCACGACCGTTTGCCCTTTTTTCACATTACCTTTAAGCAACTCTTCGGAGAGATAATCTTCTACATGCTTCTGAAGTGCCCTGCGGATTGGTCGTGCCCCATATTCAGGATCAAAACCTTCCGTAGCAATTTTTTCTCTAGCCGCATCTGTCAGCTCCAAGTAAATTTCCTGTTCTTTCAAACGGGTAGTAAGTTGATTCGACATCAATGTAACGATTTGTTTCAAATGGTCCTTCTCTAATGAGTGGAAAACGATAGTTTCGTCAATACGATTCAGGAATTCCGGACGGAATGCACGTTTGAGTTCTTCCATCACTTTCCCTTTCATATTCTTGTAGTCCTGGCCAGTATCCTGGATGTTAAAGCCGACATACTTATCAGTTTTTAAGGCAGACGCCCCTACATTCGATGTCATAATCAGAATGGTATTCCTGAAATCTACAGTACGCCCCTTGGAATCCGTCAGTCTTCCGTCTTCCAATACTTGCAGAAGAATATTGAAGACATCGGGATGTGCCTTTTCTATTTCATCAAGCAGAACGACGGAATATGGTTTCCTCCGCACCTTTTCCGTTAACTGCCCGCCTTCTTCATATCCAACATATCCTGGAGGTGATCCAACAAGACGTGAAGTCGAATGTTTCTCCATATATTCAGACATATCAATGCGGATCATAGCATCTTCATCACCAAAAATGGATTCAGCTAAAGCTCGGGCTAGCTCGGTTTTACCCACCCCTGTAGGTCCCAGAAAGATGAATGAACCAATTGGACGTTTAGGATCTTTCAAACCTGCTCTTGCACGCCGTACTGCTTTAGAAACCGCAATGACGGCCTCTTCCTGCCCGATTACGCGATCGTGGAGGATTGATTCCATATTAAGCAGTTTATCTGACTCTGTTTGCGCCAGTTTTGTGACTGGAACTCCCGTCCAGCTGGATACGACGTGTGCAATGTCATCCACAGTCACTTCACTGTTCTCTTGCCCTTGTTTTTCTTTCCAAGTCTTTTTCGTTTCTTCCAATTGTTCTCTTAAGCGTTGTTCTGTATCGCGAAGCGATGCAGCTTTTTCAAATTCCTGGCTTTGAACGGAAGCATCCTTTTCCTTACGGACATCATCTAGCTTCACTTCAAGTTCCTTTAAGTTTGGAGGCGTAGTGTATGAGCGCAACCGAACCTTGGATCCAGCTTCATCAATCAAGTCAATCGCTTTATCCGGTAAAAAGCGATCGGAAATATAACGGTCGGATAATTTGACTGCGGCATCAATCGCTTCATCCGTAATCGATACACGGTGATGGGCTTCATAACGGTCACGCAAACCCTTTAGAATTTGAATGGACTCTTGCATAGTTGGTTCATCGACCTGGATTGGCTGGAAACGACGTTCAAGCGCAGCATCTTTTTCAATATACTTTCGGTACTCATCCAAAGTAGTAGCACCGATACATTGTAATTCACCACGGGCCAATGATGGTTTAAGGATATTCGAAGCATCGATGGCACCTTCTGCACCGCCTGCACCAATCAATGTGTGCAATTCATCGATGAATAAGATGATATTACCCGCTTGACGAATTTCATCCATTACTTTCTTCAATCGGTCCTCAAATTCACCACGGTATTTTGTACCAGCCACAACAGTACCCATATCAAGTGTCATTACGCGTTTATCACGTAAAATTTCAGGTACCTCATTATTGATGATCTGTTGGGCAAGACCTTCAGCAATGGCTGTTTTACCTACCCCAGGTTCACCGATCAATACTGGGTTGTTTTTTGTACGGCGGCTTAATACTTCAATGACACGCTGTATTTCCTTACTTCTTCCGATAACGGGATCCAAGCTTCCTTCCCGGGCAATCGCCGTTAAATCACGGGCAAGGCCATCCAAAGTCGGTGTGCTTGCATTTGAGGCAGCTGAACCTTGATGACCACCTGATTCATTGCTTCCCAAAAGTTGTAATACCTGCTGTCGAGCTTTATTTAAGCTAACTCCCAGATTATTCAACACGCGGGCAGCTACGCCTTCCCCTTCTCGTATCAAACCTAGAAGTACATGTTCTGTTCCAACATATGAGTGACCTAATTTTCTTGCCTCATCCATGGAAAGCTCAATGACTTTCTTGGCTCTTGGGGTATAATGTATCGTTTGAGCCGTATCCTGTCCACGGCCAATTAAATTTTCCACTTCTTTCTGTATCTTATCCGGACCCAATCCAAGTGCATATAACGCTTTGGCTGCAATGCCATCACCTTCTCGGACAAGGCCCAGTAAAATATGTTCCGTGCCAATATTATTATGACCTAAACGGATTGCCTCTTCTTGGGCTAATGCTAATACTTTCTGGGCTCTTTCAGTAAAACGACCAAACATCATAGGGAATTCCTCCTTAAGAATTTTCGTTTTGAATAAAGTTGCTGACAATTCTCTAAGTAATGGCAGAAGCTTCTTCTTGCCCCAAATCTATTACATGAATATTGGTACTCACTCAGAGGTTAATGACCTCTATGAGGAGGTAGATTCCGTTAAATTCAAGCGTTCTCGAATGAGTGCTGCTCTGCGGATATCCCTTTCATGGGATCTTAAAGGGCCACCTGCGTACTTTTGTAAAAATCCCGACTGTGTCAAAATCATCAACTCATTAAGAATGCTTTTAGAAATATTTTTTATATACCCAAGATCTATACCTAGCCTAACATCGGAGATACAGGTAGCTGCTTCCTTGGTCTCAATGATTCGAGCATTGGACAATATCCCATATGAACGGAAAACCCTATCTTCTAATTGTATGTGGGAAGTCCTAACTAATGCATCCCTCGCTGAGCGTTCCTGAGCTATGATTTGCTGCACTACACTCGTTAGATCTTCAACGATATCCCTCTCCGACTTTCCAAGAGTGATTTGATTAGAGATTTGAAAGATATTCCCCAACGCTTGACTGCCCTCTCCATAAATCCCTCGAACCACCAACCCCAATTGATTGATAGCCGGTATGATATTATTTATCTGCTGTGTAAGGACCAGACCGGGCAGATGCATCATGACTGAGGCCCTTAATCCTGTCCCCACATTAGTTGGACAACTAGTTAGGTATCCTCTTTCTTCATCATATGCATAGTCTATGGATTCTTCAATCCAATCGTCAAGAACATTTGCAATCTTTAAGGTTTCCTTTAGCTGCAACCCCGACATTAAACACTGAATACGGAGATGATCCTCTTCGTTTATCATGATACTTATTTCTTCATTTTCCGAAAGGAGACATGCGCTTTTCGCTGAACCTTCAACTAAATGAGGACTGATTAAATGTTTTTCAACGAGAACGCGCTTTTCCAGTGGCTGTAATTGGTCAATCTCTAAAAGTTCCAGTTTTCCAATTTCCGGGGTTACTTCCTGTTCAATTCTTTTTTTGACCAATTCAATAATTTTTTTAGCTTCTTCGTTAGAAAAGGAGGTTGGGAAGGTAAAGTCTTTGAAATTCCTGGCTAACCGAATCCTGGAACTCAATACAATATCCATCTCCGGCCCTTCGGCACTCATCCAGGAACTCAAGGCGTTTTCTACAAACTTTTCCAAGCTCATAGTTCCTCGCCTCCCTCTTGTGCTTCATACCTTTTTTCAAGGGAACGGACCTTATCTCTTACCTCAGCCGCTTTTTCAAACTCCTCTTCATTAATGTGATTCTTTAAAACTTCTTTCAAGTCCAAAATTTGCTTTCGAAGATATATGGTGCCACCAATCCTTTTTGGAATTTTCCCTATATGTGCTGTATTGCCGCTATGAACCCTCTTTAAAATAGGGTTTAACTGATCATTGAATGTTTTATAACATTCGGCACAGCCAAACTTACCAATATGGACAAATTCTTTATAAGATCGATGACAATGCGGGCAACGCGCCTCTTCCGTTTTCGGAAATGCATTTGCCTTTGTCTGTTGAATATTCGACTCCATATTCAACAATCCTGCTAATAAATTATTTATTGAAAAAACAGGTCCACCTGCATCCATGAACATCTCACCTTTTTCCTGAGCACATTTCTCACAAATCATTACTTCAGTCTTTTTTCCATTGATGATTTTGGTGAAGTGTAGGGTAGCAGGCCTCTGATGACATTCTTGGCAAATCAACGTTCATCACCTCTGCCAGTTTCATTTATATTTTAAAGTCGTAAGCATCGCAGTTAAAATTCTTGACCTAAGCTCATCGCGGTCAGGTAGGTCGATATAAATCACAGATCTATCTATGACGCTCATCATAATCTTTGCTTCTCTGTCATTGATGACTTCCTCATTCATCAGCCGGGAAATTACTCCTTCAGCCATTGATTGGGTTACCCTAGAACCAATAAGCGATAATAATTGGTTAATAAGTTGCACGGAATCCTGCGATTCCACTTTCATGATGCGTATATAACCACCGCCTCCACGCTTACTCTCTACAACATAACCTCTCTCGATTGTAAACCTGGTATTGATTACGTAATTGATTTGAGAAGGAACACACTGAAATTTATCTGCTATTTCACTTCTTTTAATCTCTAAGATATCTTTTTGACTTATTTCCAGTACTTGCTTCAAATAAGTTTCGATAACATCAGATATGTTTCTCACTCAGCCTCCTCCAATCTGACTTTGACTATATTTGACTATTATTATACAAGGAAAAATGCATTTTGCAACTTAAACGCACTTTCTTTCTGTAATATCCATTTTCTCCAAATTATATGTAGTTACATACCTCGTTGAACATTAAAGTTGAAATATCTTACATAAATACCCTAAAAGAAAAATGCAAAACCTGCAATTTTTTCTTACCTTTAAGACTTCTTCACTAATCAGAATATCAAAAAAGACCAGCCGAATGGCTGATCTTTTAAATGGCTTGGCGGCGTCCTACTCTCACAGGGGGAAACCCCCAACTACCATCGGCGCTGAAGA
>NZ_JAOPHO010000054.1:0-30611 GCF_033141925.1 Peribacillus sp. CSMR9 | reverse complement strand
GTCTAGGGGAGACCCCGCAGGCGAAAGCCGAGGAGGCTCCCCGACCGCCCGCGGAAAGCGAGTGCCTGGAGTGGAAAATCAAAGGCCAAATTGTACAACTCATAAAAAATAGACAAACTCGATTTTCATCGAGTTCGTCTACAGTCTGAAAGGACGATTCAGTTATATTGAATCGTCCTTTTTTTAAATTTTAATACTATTCATAAAAAAGTAAAGTTAACTACAAAACTTTGATTTATTTTATAAAATAATCATTAAATTATAATAAATTATTCTGAATTTTTCATATAGAATGAAAATATAACAAAAACAAGGGGGAAATAAAAATGAACACGATTACAAACAAGGTTATCCGCTATACAGGTACTGATTTGCATACGAAAGGATGGCAACAAGAGGCAGTGCTTAGAATGCTGATGAATAATCTGGATCCTGAAGTCGCAGAACGTCCAGAAGATTTGGTGGTATATGGAGGGATTGGGAAAGCAGCTCGTAACTGGGAATGCTTTGATGCAATCGTCAAATCACTAAAAGAGCTTGAAGAAGATGAAACTTTATTGGTCCAATCAGGGAAACCGGTGGCCATTTTTAAAACGCATACGGATGCACCACGTGTCCTGCTTGCAAATTCAAATATCGTCCCGGCGTATGCGAACTGGGAAACATTCCATGAACTTGATAAAAAGGGATTGATGATGTATGGGCAAATGACAGCTGGTAGCTGGATTTATATTGGTTCGCAAGGAATCGTTCAGGGTACTTACGAGACATTTGCCGAGCTTGCTAAACAACATTTCAATAACTCGTTAAAAGGCACCATTACTCTAACTGCAGGTTTAGGCGGAATGGGGGGGGCACAGCCGCTAGCAGTTACGATGAACGGTGGTGTCTGTATCGGGATCGATGTTGATGAGACAAGAATTGACAGGAGGATTGAGACCCGTTATACCGATGTGAAAACGGATTCTTTGGATGAAGCCATTCGTTTAGCTAAAGAAGCAAAACTTGCTGGAAAAGCTTTATCTATCGGTTTGATTGGGAATGCGTCCGATCTTCTTCCTGAAATGATCGCAAGGAACTTTATTCCGGATGTCCTGACTGATCAAACTTCCGCCCATGATCCGCTAAATGGATATACACCTTCAGGTTTGTCTATGGAGGAAGCTGCAGAATTACGGAATGCGAATCCGGAAGAGTATATTAAACTCTCTAAAGCTTCAATGGCCAAACATGTAAGGGCGATGCTTGAAATGATGGAAAAAGGAGCCGTGACGTTTGATTATGGCAACAATATCCGTCAAGTTGCGAAAGATGAAGGGGTAGAGAATGCTTTTGACTTCCCGGGCTTCGTTCCAGCTTATATCCGTCCACAATTTTGTGAAGGTAAAGGTCCATTCCGCTGGGTGGCTTTATCTGGTGATCCAGAAGACATTTATAAAACAGACCAAGCGATTTTACGCGAATTCGCTGATAATGAACATTTATGTAACTGGATCAGAATGGCTCAAGAAAAAATCCAGTTCCAAGGCCTGCCGTCCCGCATATGCTGGCTTGGTTATGGGGAGCGCGCCCGTTTTGGTAAAATCCTAAATGATATGGTTGCAAGCGGTGAATTGAAGGCCCCGATAGTAATTGGGCGTGACCATTTGGATTCAGGCTCTGTTGCTTCGCCAAATCGTGAAACGGAAGCCATGAAGGATGGTTCGGATGTAGTAGCTGACTGGCCGATCTTAAATGCAATGGTGAATGCAGTGGGCGGTGCAACCTGGGTTTCCGTACATCATGGCGGCGGCGTAGGAATGGGTTACTCCATGCATGCAGGCGTTGTAATTGTGGCAGACGGAACCAAAGAAGCAGGAGCAAGGATTGAGCGAGTGTTGACAACTGACCCTGGGATGGGCGTAGTGCGTCATGTTGATGCAGGGTATGAACTGGCAGAGGAAACAGCCCGTGAAAGAGGAATTAATATCCCAATGCTTAATAAAGGAATTGATAAACAATGACAAAACCAATTTGGATAAAACATGCCACTCAACTTGCTACCCTTACATCTGATAGGAAAGGTCCTCGTTCCAAAGAGGCAATGTCGGAGCTGGGGTTGATTGAAGATGGAAGCATATGGATGGAATCTGGTTTGATCCAAGCGATCGGTACGACCAAGGAATTGGAAGAACTCTATGCAGATAGAATGCATGAAGCTGAAGTTTTCGATGCTTCTGGCCATTTAGTGACGCCAGGGCTAGTTGATCCCCATACGCATGTTGTATATGGCGGGAGTCGTGAGCGTGAATTTGAAATGCGTCTTGAAGGTGCAACATATATGGACATAATGAACGGGGGCGGGGGCATTCATGCAACAACCCGCATGACCCGGGAAGCAAGTGAAGAAGAGTTGATGGAACAAACCACAAGGCGTCTTGATTCGTTTCTCGCTCATGGCGTGACTACAGTAGAAGGTAAAAGCGGTTACGGAATGAATTTGGAAACTGAGTTAAAGCAATTGCGGGTGATGAAGAAGTTACAGGAGGAGCATCCGATTGACCTTGTTCCTACTTTTATGGGAGCCCATGCAGTTCCAAAGGATTATAAAGGCCGTGAGGATGAATTTGTCGATCATTTGATAAATGATATGCTTCCAATTGTCTCTGAAGAGAAGCTTGCTGAATTCAATGATGTATTTTGTGAAAAGGGGGTTTTTACCCCTGAACAATCAGAGCGTATTTTAAAGGCGGGAAAAAAGTACGGTTTGATTCCTAAAATTCATGCCGATGAAATTGAGCCATACGGTGGAGCAGAACTGGCTGCCGAAATAGGAGCGATTTCAGCTGAACATTTATTAAAGGCTTCCGAAGAGGGGATTCAAGCCATGGCTAAGTCAGGAACCATTGCCTGCTTGCTTCCAGCCACAGCTTTGTATTTAAGAGAAGATGCGGCTCCAGGACGCCGAATGGTTGATGAAGGTGTAGCAGTTGCCATTTCGACTGATTGCAATCCTGGATCCTCGCCGACGACTTCTATGCCTCTTGTCATGAACCTGGCATGCATCTCGATGCGGCTTACCCCTGCTGAAGCACTAACGGCGGCAACATACAATGCTGCTTGTGCAATCAACAGACAAGAAAAGGTAGGTTCGCTTGAAGTCGGAAAACAAGCCGATGTCGTTTTATGGAATGTAGAAAACTATCAGGAATTGCAATATCTATTTGGTGTCAATCACGTTAAGTCCGTATGGAAAAATGGTGTGCAAGTTGTGAATGATAGAGTGAAGACTGAATCCAAAAGCCTGACTGGTCTATAAAATTCACTAAAAGAAGATAGCTATGCCCATCACCCATCATTTGCTTGACCGTATCTCTCATAATACAGCCATTTGATAGATTTCAATAAGTGTATCAGGAGCCTCTTTATATCCGCTGAAAATTTTGGCGGATGTAAAAAGGCTTTGATACCTTACAACAAGAGAAAGAACTATATATAGGGCAGGATTACTGTTTTTATGTTTAAAATCAGTAAGTATTGCTGCTCTCTAATAAACATCAAGGCGGGGATTACATGTTGAGAAATAACTATCGTTATTTTATCATTTTTATGATTATTCTTATTACAATCATTAATTATATTGATAGAGGTGCACTTTCATATGCCCAAGCTGAAATCATCAGGGAGTTCAATTTAGATCCAGTAAGTTGGGGAGCAATACTAGGTTACTTTGGATATGGTTATATATTCGGCGCACTATTTGGAGGAGCATTGGCAGATAAAAAAGGCCCGAAATTCATGTGGATCATTGCTGGAACCACATGGTCTTTTTTTGAAATCGGGACAATATTCGCAGGTCACATAGGTGCAGCATTTTTTGGAGGGTCAGCATTAGCAGGATTTGCTGTATTTCGTGTATTATTTGGGTTTGCTGAAGGACCTACCTTATCAACGATGAACCGAACGATGGCAAACTGGGTATCCCCTAAAGAAAAAGGGTTTGCTGTAGCACTTGGATTAGTTGGAACGCCAATTGGAGCATTAATTACTGCACCCATCGTAGTAGGTCTACTAACATTCACTAACTGGAAAGTAACATTTGTTATTCTTGGTATATTAGGCTTTATTTGGGTAGCAATTTGGAACAAAGTATTTACAAACTTACCTGAAGATCATCCAAGAGTCTCGAAAACCGAACTAGAAGAAATTCGAAGAGCAGATATTTTAATTAAAGGTGAGACGAAATTAGACGAACAAATAAATGTGCCATGGTACCATTTTTTTAAAAACCCTACGTTAGTATTTAATGCCATTGGATATTTTGCCTTTTTATATGTAAATATTTTATTACTTACATGGACCCCAAAATATCTGCAAGATGAATTTAATTATTCACTTTCTTCTCTTTCATATATTGGTATGATTCCATGGGTTGGAGCTATTATCACTGGACTATTAGGTGGTAAAATCTCGGATATATTACGTAGAAAAACAGGGAATTTACGTATTGCCAGATCTTGGTTCACAGTAGCATCCTTATTTTGTACAGCTGTTTGTTTTATGTTGATCCCAACTGTCGAGAGTGCTGCAGCAGTACTTGCTTTAATGTGCATTGGAAATGCCTTTAATTATTTACCAAATTCCATCTATTGGATTGTGGTTCTGGATACAGAACCAAATAAAGCAGGAACTTTTGGGGGAGTAACTCATTTTATTGCGAATCTAGCGACTATTATTGCCCCAACCCTAACAGGAAGTCTTGTCGCCATATATGGATATAATGCCATGTTTATCGCAGCTTCAATAGCCGTAACGATTGGCATGATAGCCATGGTTTTCGTGAAACCAGGCAAACAAGGTAACTCATCTGAAACTACCAATAATCTGGTTAGCTAAGATAAGTCATCATGTGTGTATTGATTACAGATTATGTTTAATATTTATTTCATTTCACTTTAAAAAGAATAAAAAAGCCGTTGCTTCATTTCAGAAGAAGCTACAGGAAGAGCATCCGATTGATCCAGTTCCTACTATTATGAGAGCCCATGCGGTTCCCAAGGATTATAAGGGCCGTGAGGATGAATTTGTCGATCATCTGATTAATGATATGCTTCCAATCTTCTCTGAAGAAAAGCTTGCTGAATTCAGTGATGGCTTTTGTGAAAAGGGAGTCTTTACCCCTGAACAATCAGAGGGTATTTTAAAGGCCGGGAAAAAGTACGGATTGATCCTAAAATTCATGCTGATGAAATAGAACCAAACGAGGGCGCGGAACTAGCTGCCAAAATAGGGGCTATTTCTGCTGAGCATTTATTAAAGGCTTCCGAAGAGGGATTCAAGTCATGGCTAAGTCAGGAACCATTGCCTGCTTGCTTCCAGCCACAGCTTTGAATTTAGATGCGGCCCAAGGACGCTGAATGGTTGAGGAAGGTGTAGCTGTTGCCATTTAGACCGATTGCAATCCCGGATCCTCGCCGCCGACTTTTCTAAGCCTCTTGTCATGAACCTGGCATGAATCGCGATGCGTTTTACCCCTGCTGAAGCACTTACGGCGGTAACATACAATACTGCTTGTGCAATCAACAGCAAGAAAAGGTAGGTTCGCTTGAAGTCGGAAATCCAGCGGATGGAATGGGCTATAGAAGTATTTGTCAACATGTAATAGTGCTGAATCGTAGGATGGTGGATTATCCTACCCATTGTCAGCATTAAACACTTTACCGCTTTACAGTGAAGATTAAGTAAAGGTATTTTAAGGGAATCGTGGAATAAACCCTTCTATGTGGAGGAGATATTATATGGATAATCACTATCCATTCGAAGAATGGTTTTAAAATGTTTGAGTTTTACACAGAAAAGGAAGCAAGGGAAAAATTCGAGGTAATAGAAGGCTGTAAAATCCTTAGTGAAGTCATTTATTTCAATGATAAACAATTTGTCAAACCTTGAAACTATATATTCTTAATTAAAAAGACAAAAAAGTTAGAATGATTTGATATAAATTATAAAAAAAATACTATTTTATAATTTTCATTGCTGTAATTTCATTATAGTATTAGTCTTAACCATAAAATGAAAAACTACCAGTAAGTAAATTTCTAACTTGCATGCAGGTGTACATTCTTTATTTGGTAGGGTCGGCAAAATATCATTATTTTATGTGAACTAAAAACTTCAGGGGTTCTACCAGATAATTGAAATAATGGTATTTTTTTGGATCTATATATCTGAAAAATCAAAAAATGGAGGAGATTCTTTGAACGA
This sequence comes from Peribacillus sp. CSMR9, assembly GCF_033141925.1. Classification (NCBI taxonomy): domain Bacteria; kingdom Bacillati; phylum Bacillota; class Bacilli; order Caryophanales; family Bacillaceae; genus Peribacillus; species Peribacillus sp. CSMR9. The sequence goes on along the minus strand of NZ_JAOPHO010000054.1, from coordinate 24,368 downwards.
ACAAAAATTCACAATTGACGATGCCCCATTTAATAAGTTTCATTTTCGAATTGCAGGACTTACATTCGGTTCAAGTTTCTGTGATGGCTATTCTCTAGGGATCATTGCGATGGCCCTGACAGTATTCGGGCCTCAAATGAATATGAATTCAATGTGGACAGGGCTGATCGGCAGTTCTGCTTTAATAGGTCTGTTTGCGGGATCTTTAGCCCTTGGAAGACTTTCAGATCGTGTAGGCAGACAGAAAATCTTTCTCGTAAACTTTTTACTTATCACGGTAGCTACTATTTTACAATTTTTTGTTAGTAGTCCAGAACAGCTTTTTATTTTACGGTTACTAATTGGTTTTGGACTTGGAGGAGATTACGCTGTCGGTACGACTTTACTCGCCGAATTTTCACCAAAAAAGTATCGCTCCTCGCTCCTCGCGTCTATTAACGTAGTATGGACGCTTGGATATGTAGCATCAAACTTTGTTGGTCATTACCTGGGACAGGTTGGTTCAGACTCATGGCGTTGGATGCTTGTTAGTGCTGCTGTTCCGGCTATTGTGGTTTTAGTCTTAAGAATAGGGACGCCTGAATCACCAAGATGGCTTGTCAGCATGGGGCGTGTCGAAGAAGCTCGCCAGATTGTAAAAAAGCACCTTGGATCGAACGTTGAAATGGGCGAAACGACTACTGGTGCTGAAAATCAAAAGACTCTAGGATTTCGTGGACTTTTCGGTAAAAAGCTTCGTAAGCGTCTGGCTTTTGGTGGAATATTCAAATTAACTCTTGTTATTCCGTACTTTGCAATCTACACTTTCCTACCGTCTATACTAAGTACAATGGGTTTTGAACAAAACTTTTTTGCCGATACAATGTTAAATCTATTCTTGCTTGTTGGGGCAATTTTTGGCCTTTGGTTGCTTGCAAAATTTACTCGTAGAGGATTTACCATCGGGGCTTTTACAATCCTTACTGTTTCATTGTTTTCACTCAGCTTCTTACACAATGGTTCTCAATTCTTAATGTTGACAGCCTTCTTGATCTTTACTTTTTTCATGTCAGCAGCATCGAATCTTACATTAGTATACCCAGCAGAGCTTTTTCCAACGGAGATTCGAGGTTCTGGAATAGGTATGGTTACTGCAATTAGTCGAATCGGTTCTGCAATTGGAACATTTCTGCTGCCTGTTTCCTTAAGTTCATTCGGATTAGGTACCTCAATGGCAGGAATGGCAGTCATTCTGCTAATCGGCTTGATCGTGTCGATCGCTTGGGCACCTGAAACGAAGAATCTTTCCTTACATGAAGCAAGTGACCCTTTGCTAGAAGCGGGAAACTCTCCGAAGGGAATCGATAATCCCTTTACAGAAAATAAGAAAATAACATAAGATTATTTTCTAGTAAATTATTGAGTAGAAACGTTTCTTTCGTCTCCTTGTTTAATCTTGAAGTATATTTTCCGAAAGGTGAGGAGTGTTGAATCATGACAACTATAAATTGTATACACCCTAAAGAGATTAAAGAGATTGTACTTGGGGATGGCGCTATCTCAATCCATGAAGTGATTGCGGTTGCCAGATATGGGGCTAAAGTTTCCTTTACACATACATATTGTGATAGGGTGGATAAATCCCGTAGCCTAATAGACAAGTTTTTAGATGAAAATAGATTGATATATGGTGTAACAACAGGATTTGGCAGTAATATGACAGAGGTAATTTCTTCTGAAGATGCAGAAACTCTTCAACGAAATATTATTCGTTCACATGCGGTTTCTGTTGGTCCTCCTTTAGAAAGAGAAGTAGTGAGAGCCATTCAATTGATGATTCTTGTGAATTTAGGCCAAGGTTATTCAGGAGTCAGTTTAAAAGTATTAAAACTAATTGCTTCACTATTAAATCACGATATTGTTCCGTTTGTTCCAGGTGATGGGTCAGTGGGATATCTTTCTCCTGAAGCTCACATGGCCTTAGTAGTGATTGGAGAGGGTAAGGCATGGTATAAAGATGAGCTCATCCCTGGAATAGAAGCGTTAGAGCATGCTGGATTAGCACCTATTACGTTGGGTGCTAAAGAAGGATTGGCACTTACAAGTGGAACTACTTCCGTCACAGCGATGGCTGTGTTAGCCTTATACAATAGCATACAAGCAGCGAAAACTGCCGACATTACAGGAGCTATGTCCTTAGAAGTGCTAAAAGGGACAATTAAAGCATTTGATCCTCGTTCCCACACGGTAAAGAAACATGAGGAACAGGCCAAGACAGCCAGAAATGTAACAAGAATTCTTGAGGGCAGCCAAATCATCGATACATACAAGGATCACAGATTACAAGATGCGCTTAGCATACGATGTATTCCCCAAGTTCATGGTGCCGTAAAGAGAGTATTGAAGGACGCTGCAGTAACTATAGAGAATGAGATGCACTCTGCAAGTGACAATCCAATTATATTTCCGGAAGAGGAAGATGGAATTGCACTCATGGGTGGAAATTTTGATGGTTCCTACGTAGGAATCTACGCGGATACAATGTGTATTGCCTTAGCGAACTTAGCGAAAATTACGGAAAGAAGAATTGATCGCCTAGTAAACCATCACCTTAGTGAACTTCCTAATTTCTTAGTAGTTAATCCAGGGTTAAATAGCGGCTACATGATTCCACAATATACAGCTGCGGGACTATTGAATGAAATTAGAGTTCTTTCACATCCTGCAACCGTAGATAATGTTCCAACATGCGCTAACCAAGAAGACCTGATAAGTTTTGCCTATTTTGCTTCGAAAAAAGCATATCAGATTTCAAAGAAACTTGAATATATTTTAGCCATTGAACTTATGACGGCCACGCAAGCAATGGATTTTCATCACCCATTGAAACCGTCATCGATTACTGAGAGTGTGTACCATTTAATACGCGACCAGGTCCCGATGGTAAAGGAAGATCGATTTTTTTATCCTGATATTGAAACGATTTATGGGCAAATTCATGAAGGAGAGATAGTCAAACTAGTCGAAATGGCGATTGGTGAAATTGAGTTCTAAAACTATAGTGGAAGCTGTTTTACTCTGACCAATCTCAGTAAAGCGGCTTCCTTTTTCATTAAGTTAGGAATTTATTTATTTTCAGCACGCTTATAGCTGAAAGCACAGTTTTATCACAACCTATACTTTCGAAAATGTCCAATTATCATAATTGGGAGGAGGAAAGAAAAGAATGCATTATGATGTAATTGTAATTGGAGCTGGATCTATGGGAATGTCGGCAGGATATTTTCTATCTAAAAATGGACAAAAGGTATTATTATTAGACTCTTTTGTTCCTCCTCATAATAAAGGCAGTCATCATGGAGAAACAAGAATTATTAGACATGCCTATGGAGAAGGTGAAGAATATGTTTCTTTGGCACTTAAATCACAAAAACTATGGAATGAATTAGAAAAACTTACGGGAAAACAGTTATTTCTTCCAACAGGTGTACTGAATGCTGGCAGTCAAAAATCCACATTTATTAATCAAGTAATCGCGAGTTCAGAAAAATTTAATTTACCTTTAGAGATCCTGGATTCAAATCAAATCCATAAAAGATGGCCAGGTATTTCACTGCCAGAAGATTATATTGGTTGCTTTGAATCGACTTCGGGTGTGTTAAGAAGTGAAGAGTGTATTCGAGCGTATCAACAACTTGCGGAGTCACATGGTGCTAACATCATTGTGAATAGCCAAGTAAGGAAGATATTTGTTCATAGAAATGGGGTCACGATCAAAACTGATGAACAGACTTACTACGCAGAAGCTTTAGTTGTTGCAGCAGGAGCATGGTCACCAAAACTTTTAGCAATGTTAGACTTAAATGTTCCTCTAGCTCCAATCAGAAAAACATTTGCATGGTTTGAAGCAAATGAATTATATAATTACAAAAATTTCCCGGCCTTCACTTTTGATACGTCTGTAGGTACATACTATGGCTTTCCAAGTATAAATGACAGTGGTTTAAAAGTAGGAAGACATGATGGAGGAAATTACATTAATCCCGATGATTCTATAGCACGGTTTGGTGTATTGGATGAAGATAAGGGGGATTTGGTACAGTTCCTACAACAATTTATGCCTACCGGTCAAAAAATAAAACATGGAAAAAGTTGCATCTATACAATGACACCAGATGAGAACTTTATAGTGGATACACATCCTAATTATCCACACATTGCTATTGCAGCAGGTTTCTCAGGGCACGGGTTTAAATTCAGTAGTGTTATTGGAGAGATTTTAAGTGACCTTATTATTTCAGCTAAGAGTGAGAATGATATCTCAGTATTTTCTATAAATCGATTTAAATAAAAGGCTCTTTTCGTAAAGATTGTTGTTTTTAAAACGAAACTATTTAAGGTTGATTGGAGCGGAAGTGCGAGACTCCTGCGGGAGCAGCGGGACAGGTGAGACCCCACAGGCGTTTACGCCGAGGAGGCTCACCGCCCGCCCCGCGGAAAGCGAGCATCTGGAGGGGAAATCGACCACAACTCACTACCTGGTAAATAGCAACAAAGTATGTGAAAACAGCCAAATAAAATAAGTCCTTTCCGTTTCACATCGAATGTAATTATATACACTTCCTTTTAAACTTGTAATCAAGACCGTTGCTTCCTTATTATAGGAAACAATGGTTTTTTTATTATTACTTAATATTCTACCATTTAGATTTTGAATCTAACTATATGTTAGGTTATCTAACAAAGTATTGTCGAAATTAAAAAAAAATGATAGAATAAGAATATTCCGAAATATGAAACGACAATTCCGAATTTCGGAATTTGTTGAAAGCGAAATACTTATTTTTTTCTACATATTTATAAGTTTTATTGTTCGAAATTTCTGTAAATAGGAGGAGTGTACAATGAATACAGTTGATTTGAATTCTGATTTAGGTGAGAGCTTTGGCACATATCGAATTGGAAATGATGCAGAGATTTTGGATTTTGTAACATCTGTCAATGTAGCGTGTGGATTTCATGCTGGCGATCCTACCGTTATGAGAAAAACGGTTCAACTTGCATTAGAGAAAGATGTAAAAATTGGTGCCCACCCAGGATTACAAGATTTAATTGGTTTTGGCCGACGCAATATTAATATTTCTCCACAGGAAGCTTATGATATTGTTGTCTATCAAATAGGTGCATTAAATGGCTTCTTGCAATCTGAAGGCGGGAATATGCAACATGTTAAACCACATGGTGCTTTGTACAATATGGCGGCAAAGAGTAAAGAGTTGTCCCTTGCCATTGCAGAGGCTGTATACAAGATTAATCCTGAGCTCATTTTATTTGGCCTGTCTGGAAGTGAATTAATACGTGCTGGACAGACCATTGGTTTACAAACGGCTAGTGAAGTGTTTGCGGATCGGACATATCAACAAGATGGTTCATTGACTTCTCGAATGGAAGCGCATGCAATGATAGAAAATGATGATGATGCTGTTGTACAGGTAGTTCGAATGGTTAAAGAAGGAAAGGTTTTGTCACAGCAAGGGACTGATGTGACTTTAAAGGCAGATACCATTTGTATTCATGGGGATGGAACACATGCTTTAACCTTTGCTCGTCATGTAAAAAAATCCTTAGAAATATCTGAAATTACAGTTAAGTCTATTTCTAAATAAAAATCACAAACACCTAGGAGGCAGATTCCATTGGAGCCAATTAAAAATATACCTGACGAGAAAAAAGATCATTCTAAGCCAAAAACTAACCGGACATTATTACTAGGTGCAGCATTTCTTATGGCAACATCAGCCATAGGACCGGGTTTTTTAATGCAGACAACTGTTTATACCCAAAGTCTTGCAGCGAGTTTTGGGTTTGTAATTCTAATTTCAGTAATTCTTGATATTTTTGCACAAACAAATGTATGGCGTATTATTGCTGTATCTGAAAAACGGGGACAAGAGATTGCAAACATGGTTCTTCCAGGCCTGGGTTATGTTCTAGCGGCACTCATTGTTATGGGAGGGCTCGCATTTAATATAGGGAACATCGCAGGTGCTGGACTTGGTCTGAATGCGATGACAGGAATATCCCCTACAACTGGAGCAGCAATTAGTGCAGTTATTGCAATATTAATTTTTGTTGTAAAAGAAGCGGGTAAAGCGATGGACCGCTTTACACAAATTGCCGGCTTTTTTATGATCTGTTTGATGATATATGTTGCATGGACAACTGCTCCTCCAGTTGGAGAAGCAGTAGTGAAGACATTCGCCCCTGATAAGATTGACATTATCGCAATTGTTACTTTGGTTGGGGGGTCTGTAGGTGGCTATATTACATTTGCTGGTGGACATCGTCTATTGGATGCAGGCGTAAAAGGTGTAGGAGCACTGCCAGAAGTCACAAAGAGTTCAGTAATGGGGATTTTAATAACCACAGTTATGCGGATTGCTTTATTTTTAGCAGTTCTAGGCGTTGTATCTAAAGGCTTGCAAATTGATTCAGGAAACCCTGCGGCATCCGTTTTTCAACTTGCTGCTGGAAATGTTGGTTATAAAATCTTTGGTATTGTTATGTGGGCTGCAGCAATCACATCAGTAGTTGGCGCTGCATATACTTCTGTGTCGTTTATCAGAACATTCAGTGAAAAAATAAATAAAAGGGCTAATTGGATTATAATTGGCTTTATAGTCGTCTCAACACTCTGCTTTATGTTAATTGGCAAACCGGTTAAAGTGCTGCTTGTAGTAGGGGCAATCAATGGTCTGATTTTACCAATTGCACTTGGTACACTTTTAATTGCGGCATATAAGAAGAATATTGTGGGGGACTATAAACACCCATTATGGTTAACGATTTCTGGTGTGTTCGTGGTAATTGTTATGGCGCTAATGGGCGGATATACATTGATTAATCAACTGCCATCACTATTTTAATAACTAAAAGATTCAATCTAATTCATACGACTAGCAGTTTGTGAAAAACTGCTAGTTACTTATAGGAGATGTTAATATGATTAATCTTTCGCAAGCAACTCCGGCTGAATTGCGCGCAATGATCCGCAACAATGAATGGATTAAACCAACTGCTGGAATGGCAAACGGTTATGCACAAGCAAACCTTGCAATTTTAAAAAAAGAACATGCTTTTGATTTTTTATTATTTTGTCAGCGTAATCCTAAGTCTTGTCCACTTCTAGACGTAACGGAGATTGGTTCTCCTATTCCTAAATTTGCTGCCCAGTCTGGTGATATACGTACAGATATTCCAAAATATCGGGTATATAAATATGGTGAATTAGTGGAAGAAGTAACGGATATTTCAGACTATTGGGAAGATGATATGGTTGGATTTTTAATTGGGTGCAGCTTTACATTCGAACACGCTCTTTTGAATAATGATATATCGATTCGTCACATTGAAGAGGGATGTAACGTACCAATGTATAAAACGAATATTTCATGTATTGAAGCAGGGATATTTCACGGGAAAATGGTAGCGAGCATGCGTCCGATTCCTCAAAAAGATGTCGTGCGAGCGGCTCAAGTTACATCGCGTTTTCCTGCTGTTCATGGTGGTCCAATCCACATTGGAGATCCGGAGGCGATTGGCGTTTCTAACATACAGCAACCTGATTTTGGTGATGCAGTAACGATTCGTGAAGGAGAAGTGCCAGTCTTCTGGGCTTGTGGTGTAACGCCTCAATCTATCGCAATGGAAACCAAACCGTCGATTATGATTACGCATGCACCAGGACATATGTTTATAACGGATATTCGTGATGAAAAATTAGGCGTTTTATAATAGACAGAAAGAGATGAGTTCTATGCCGGAAAAGCTTTTGAATAAAACTACATGCGTACTGTCTCCCTTAGGCGATTCCGCAATCGTGATTACATTTGGGAATGAAATGAAATACGACATCCACAAAAAAATTAAAATGTTTATGGATTTGCTTGAAGATGAACCTTTTGTTGGATATATAGAATGTGTGCCGGCTTTTACTAATTTGACGGTTTTTTACGACCCTCTAGTTATCTATAAGAATCAAAAACAAAGCAATGAAACTGAAACCATTTCTCCCTATGAAGTGGTACGTTCGATCTTGGAATCGAAATTAGAGGATTTAAAAGAAGATAAAAAGCTCTCACATCGAACGGTGTCCATTCCCGTGTGTTATGGGAATGAATATGGCCCTGATTTGGAATATGTAGCCCGTTATAATAATTTAACTACTGATGAAGTCGTCCATATTCATTCAAACGGCGAGTATTTGGCCTATATGATTGGATTTGCACCAGGTTTTCCATTTCTCGGAGGACTATCAGAAAAAATTTCAACGCCTAGGCGTTCCTCTCCCCGAATGACCATTCCTGCAGGGGCAGTAGGAATTGCTGGTATGCAAACTGGAGTATATCCTATATCAACTCCTGGTGGATGGCAATTAATCGGACAAACGCCAACCAAACTATTCTTACCAAATGTAGATCCCCCAAGTTTATTACAAGCAGGAGACATTGTGAAATTCTATCCAATTTCTAATCAAGAGTATAAAGAAATGATTCTAAAGGAGGGGGTATAGTGAGCCTGCGTGTAATCAAGCCGGGATTATTAACTAGTATTCAGGATCTTGGAAGAAAAGGATTTCAGCAACATGGGGTGATTATAAGCGGGGCAATGGATGCATATTCCCTTCGAATTGCCAATATGTTAGTTGGTAATAAAGAAGGTGAAGCGGCCCTGGAAATTACGTTAATGGGTCCGACACTTAAAATAGAAAAAAATTGCTTGATCGCGATTACAGGTGGAAATTTATCACCTACTATTGACAGTCAGACTGTACCAATGTGGAAGCCTGTTTATGTAAAAAAAGGCACCATTCTTCGATTTGAAGGGTGTAAATCAGGGTGTAGGTCTTATTTGTCTGTTGCGGGAGGATACGCTATTTCTACAGTTATGAATAGTAAAAGCACATATTTAAGAGGGGAAATCGGCGGCTATAAAGGAAGAGCGTTAAAAGTAGATGATGTTGTGGATTTTAATGTAACTTCTACTATTCTAAATAACCGGGAGTTTAAGGAAGCGTTCACCGCTCCAAAGTGGTTTGTCAATGATAAGGAGTTTATGCCAAGTCGCATGCCAGCTATTCGTTTCATAGATGGAAGCCAGTCCGATTATTTTACGGACTCCAGTAAAGTTAGTTTTACAGAGAATTTATTTAAAGTTTCAAACCAATCTGATCGTATGGGCTATAGAATATCTGGCCCTTTGCTTGAGTTAAACGAGAAACGTGAGCTATTGTCTGAAGCAGTAACTAACGGCTCTGTTCAGGTTCCTCCTGATGGAAACCCGATCATTCTCCTTGCGGATAGCCAAACAACGGGAGGATACCCTAAGATAGCTCAGGTTATTACGGCAGATTTACCAATGATCGCCCAGATCAAACCAGGGGAATCCATTCAATTTTCACGAGTAACCTTAAAAGAAGCCGAGCAGCTTTTCCTTCAAAAAGAACAACAATTGAATGAATTGAAGGTTTCGATTTCATTAGCCCTAAAAAAACAGCAGGTTATATAGTTACTTCATCAAGAAGTAACAAAAAGGAAGAAAGTACTCTTAATATTAGGGTTCTTTCTTTTTTGGTTCATTCTCCTAAAAAAGCCAATATTAAGAGAAACTTCCATCGGTTCTCCTCCATTACAAGATAAAAATTGGAAAAGAGAAAATTTAATTGAAATATAGTACAACAGTTCTGCACATTAGAACTGTTTTTTTATTTTCAAAGATAGGGGAATTTTCCCCTTAGGATGGGGAAGTTCCCCGATATGGAAAAATCGGGGCACCTCTTACAATAAAGGTATGGTTATTGTAATGAGGAGGAATAGTAATGCAGGCAAAAGTAGCAGCAAATCAAAAAACAGGAAAATCAATGGATAATGCTTTTGCATCACATTTTGCTAAGTCTATGTTTCTAGCAGTTTGCGGACTTGTAACCTTGTCGTTTTTTGGCACGAGAATGTTTACACACGTAGATTTAAACCTTTATGGCTATATGGTGGGGACGATTATTTTTATTGGGGGGTTCTTTTACAGGTTTATCGCATGGGAAGAAAGGCCGCCAACAAAGATTTTTATAAAAAAAGGCATCAAACTTCTATTTAAAAAATCAACGCCTAAAACATCAGTTGAACATTTAGCAACATACAATTTCATCTGGAATAGGGGAATTTACCGATGGACTCAGCACGTACTAATCGGCTGGGGATGTATTCTTTCCTGTTTCGTAACATTCCCCCTAGTTTTTGGATGGATGTACTTCACCATGGACGACAATGGCTACTACAACATCATCGCAATGGGGATCAAGGTAATAACAGTACCAGCTGATGGGATCATTGCGGACTTATCATATAACGCTCTGAACATTACTGCTGTAATGGTTATCACGGGAGTATGCATGGCACTTTACCGCCGCTTGAAAAGTATGCAGGCAAGAGCAGAACAAAAATTCATGTATGACTTTCTTCCATTATATATGCTGTTATTAGTCAGTGTTACAGGATTGGCATTAACGTTCATGAACATCTTTTTGCATGGTACAGGACAGCCAGCTATGTCCCTGATTCATCAGTGGTCAGTCATTATTACATTGATTTATCTTCCGTTCGGAAAACTTGCTCACATACCTTTCCGCCCACTGAGTGTATTTGCAAGAAACTACAGAGAGCATTATGCGGAACAATCCATGAAAGGATGCAAAGTATGTGGTGATGAGTTTGTTTCATCAGAACAATCAAAAGATGTTGTAGAGGTTCTCGGCGTGAATGATATCGAATTTCAAACGAAGGAAGGCCATCATCTCGCTGAAATGTGCCTACCTTGTCGAAGAAAATACCGGATTGCTCAATTTTCCGGTTTCCCTATCCATGAGCTAAAAGTTAAGGAGGCAAACCAGAATGCAAAGGGATAAGTTTTTTAAAGAAGTAGAGAATGTGATACACCCGAATGAAACATTGGTCAAAACGCATTGTGCGTATTGTGGAATGCAGTGCGGAATGAATTTAAGGGTAAATAGAGCGACAAATAAAATCATTGGGGTTGAACCACGTTATGACTGGCCTGTAACGGTTGGAAAAATGTGTCCAAAAGGGGTCACAGCTTACCAGCAGACGAACCATGATGATCGTATTTTAAAACCGCTTATTCGTGATGATGCATCATTAAAGGGAACAAAGGAAGGCTTTCGTGAAGCAAGCTGGAATGAAGCATATGATTTAATCGCGAAAAAATTCAGTGAGCTTCAAAAAAAATATGGAAAAGATTCATTATCCGTTTTCAGTGGCGTATCAATGACAAATGAAAAATGCTATTTAACAGGAAAATTTGCACGTGTGGCTCTTGGAACACGCTACATTGACTATAATGGCCGTTTCTGTATGTCAAGTGCGGCCGGGGGATTCCTTCGTTCTTTCGGCGTAGATAGAGGTTCAACATTACCCTGGACAGATATTCATGAAACAGATTGCTTATTTATTGCAGGAAGCAACACTGCAGAATGCCATCCAACTTCTATGTTTCGTGTCTGGAACGTACAAGAAAGAGGCGGTTACATTATCGTGGTGGATCCCCGCGAAACGCCTATTGCGAGAAGAGCAGATCTGCACCTTGACCTGAAACCGGGAACGGATCTTGCCCTTGCTAATGGAATCTTAAATTTATTAATTCAAAATGGTTATGCTGACGAAGAGTTTATTAATAATCATACAAACGGATTTGAAGAAACAAAAGAGCTAGTAAAAGAATTTACGCCGGAATATACGAGTGAGCTTACAGGTGTTTCACCGGAAAAGATCATTCGCGCAGCAGAGATTTATGGAAAAGCACCGAATGCAGTTGTCATGTTTGCCCGTGGAATTGAGCAACAGCATAAGGGTGTTGACAATGTATCTGGATATACAAACATGGCGCTTGTAACAGGTAAGATTGGCCGTCCGAAGTCTGGTGTAGCAACATTCACTGGTCAAGGAAACGGACAGGGTGGTCGGGAGCATGGTCAGAAAGCGGATTTATTGCCAGGATACCGGAAAATTACAAATCCTAAACATGTAGAAGAAGTTTGTAAAGTATGGAAAATCACTCCGGAAGAAATGCCTCAGCCGGGTGTTTCTGCTTATGAAATGTTTGAACTGATGGAACAAAAAACGATCCGCGGATTGTATCTGCTATGTTCTAATCCTGCAGTATCTGCGCCGAATTTAAATTTCGTCAGAAGTTCGATGAAAAACCTGGATTTTATGTTGTGTTCGGATTTCTACCTTTCTGAATCAGCAGAGTTTGCGGATGTGATCCTGCCTTCTGTAACGTGGTCAGAAGATGAAGGAACAGTTACAAACCTTGAAGGACGAATTATTAAGATAAATAAGGCACAAGAACCTATCGGAGATTCTAAGCCCGATTGGCAAATACAAGTAGAGCTTGCAGAACGTCTTGGGAGAGGAAGATATTTTTCCCATTTGAAAACTGCAAAAGATGTGGCAGATGAATTCAGACTGGCTAGTAAAGGCGGAAATGCCGATTATTACGGCGCTACATGGGATAAGATTGACAAACAGGACGGAGTATTTTGGCCTTGTAAGGATGACAATGACAAGGGAACGCCGCATATGTTCCTGGATAAAAAATTCTATCACGCAGACAGTAAAGCGAAAATTTGTGCGCTTCCTTACCGGCCCCCTGCTGAGGAGCCAGATGAAAAATATCCGCTTCGTTTAACAACTGGACGTGTCGTTTACCATTATCTATCAGGGAACCAGACGAGAAGAATCCAGTTCCTGCGCGATATGTGTCCGGAACCGTATGTCGAAGCACATTCGGAATTGGCAAAAAAATACAATTTGGAAAATGAAGATAAAGTCCGTCTATTTACCCGAAGAGGCGAGGCAATCTATAAAGTGAAAATTACAGAAGCCATTCGTGAAGACACTGTATTTGTTCCATACCACTTTGGCCACGAGCAATCTATCAATCTATTAACAATTGCAGCGCTTGATCCAATCTCCCGTATGCCGGAATTTAAAGTCTGTGCAGCTCAAATGGAAAAAGTCGAAATAAAGAAGGTGCAATAAATGAAAAAGAGGCTCTACTTAGAACTTGAAAACTGTATAGGATGCCGGTCATGCCTAGCGGCTTGTACACAATGCGGGGGGCATGAAGAGAGGAACAGAAACTATGTATATGATGTAAACCCTCTGGTTAATCGGCAAACGATGCCTCTTATGTGCCTTCATTGTGTGAATCCGGCCTGTGCAAGGAGTTGTCCGGCCCAGGCAATCCAAATCCATGAGACAGGTGCCGTATTATCAGCACTCGTTGAAAAATGTATCGGCTGCCAAAATTGTACGATTGCTTGCCCATACGGAATACCGAAATTTGACACTGAACAAAACCTAATGTACAAATGCGATTTATGTATCGACCGGACAAAAGACAGTATCCCGCCAATGTGTGCAAGTGTTTGCCCATCCAATACACTTCAATGGTTGACCGATGAAGAAATTGAAAATAAGAGAAAACAATTTAATCTAGATAATGGAAAATGGGTGACTAGCCTTCCTTATCTTGAAAGTGAAACGAACGTTAAGGTAAATCTCCCAGGTATTTTACAGGGGATAACTAAGTTATATTAGGAGGGATTAAGATGCCGTCAGATAAAAATAATAAAATTCCCTTTAATGAAGATAATTACACTCATAATATTGAAAGGAATAATGAAAGAAAGCTTGACAGACGTGGGTTCATGAAAACATTAGTGGGTGCTGCTGGCGTATTCGCCATTTCCTCCCTCCCTTGGGGGGCGGTAGCGGCTAAAGAATTGATGGGGCTTGGGGAGAAGGAGTATCCTCACAAAAAAATCACAGATGTAAGCAAACTTGCAATTGGTGACGCAATGAATTTTAAATTTCCAGGTGATCATGATGATGCCATTTTGATCAGATTATCAGAAAAGAAATATGCAGCTTACCAAAATGCATGCACACATCTTCGCTGCCCGGTTTTCTGGGTGAAGGAAGAGGGAGAGATGGTTTGTCCTTGCCATCATGGGAAATTTGATGTTGAAACAGGTGTTCCAACTGCGGGTCCGCCAAGAAGGCCGCTGCCTGAGATTCAGGTGAAAGTGGAAAATGGAGCGGTATACGCAGTAAGGGTGAAGCGTTATGAGGCTTAAGTTTATTGGTGTCGCGTTGCTCTGTGCCTTCCTTATGATGAATATTGTATTTACCCAATTTATGGTTCACCAATATTATTATGAAAATTATGTGAATGTTTTAATATTCGTGGGATTAAACATTGTGGTGTTTCCCATAGCGTTATTTACATATAAAAAAACGAAAAATGAAAAGGCGTGAATGTAAATGAACAGTGAAACCTACCTTGATTTTTGTTTTATAAAAGAAGCATCTGGAAATTTTGCTGTTGAAATCGATATGCTCCTTTCAGACCTTTTTAAAGATGTCCGACTAAACTGGTATTTAGATGAAAAGTCAATCGATGGGGTCGATATTGTAGTTGCTGAAGTAAAAGGAATGAGCAGATGGGAGTCTGAAGAGGAAGCAATTGAATTTATCGAGATTCATGCAGGAGATTTATTCTGGAAACATTTGCACGGGTATCAACTAAACGTTTACATGACAAAGAGGGGGTGCAATACCTGTGGAGCCCATTAAAATAGAAGATATACAACCGTTAGTATCAGAAAAAGCAAGCGTAGCCATCCTGGATGATGGTGGCCAGGATAAAGCTTCTTTCGTTACAAAAACGATTGTTAAGGTGGAGCTTTGTCCTGACATCACACATCTGCGCATTTATTTTGACGACATTAACTTTTTTGCTGTCCCATTGATATCGATTGTGACTAAAAGTGTAAATGAGTGGGTGGCTTTTGATGAAAATTCGGGTTTACAATATATAATTAGAAGAGAGAGTGGTCAGGATGTTTAAAAAAATTCAGCTGCCATTACACACCTTAAATCTCGTTGTAGGATTTATGGTATGGGTATTAATTTCTTCCCTACTGCCTTTTATTAAAGAAGATATCAATATACCGGATGGTCAGCTTGCACTGGTAACAGCTGTCCCGGTTATTTTAGGATCTATCCTTCGCATTCCCCTTGGCTTTTACGCCAATCAGTTCGGGGCCAGGAAAATTTTCCTGATTAGCTTTATATCGCTGTTATTCCCTGTTTATTATATCAGTATCGCGGATACTCTTGCTGATTTGTTGATTGGGGGGCTTTTCCTGGGAATTGGGGGAGCCGTATTCTCTGTTGGAGTAACTTCTTTACCTAAGTATTATCCTAAGGAACGCCATGGCTTTATTAACGGAATTTATGGTGCAGGAAACCTCGGAACGGCCATTTCAGCTTTCACAGCCCCCGCTGTAGCTACGAAGTTTGGTTGGTCGACAACCGTACAGGTTTATCTTGTGATTTTGTCAATCTTTATCGTTGGTAACTTCCTATTGGGGGATAAAAAGGAACCGAAAGTAAAAACCCCGCTTTTAGAACAAATTAAGGGTGTCTACAAAAATGAAAAACTGTGGCTGCTAAGCTTATTTTACTTTATAACATTCGGTTCTTTTGTTGCATTCACTATTTATCTGCCAAACTTCCTTGTAGAGAATTTTGGATTAGATAAAGTTGATGCCGGTGTAAGGACAGCTGGCTTTATTGTCCTTGCTACTTTTATGAGACCAATTGGCGGGTGGCTAGCCGACCGCTTCCATTCTCTTATTCTGCTCATGTTTGTTTTTGGTGTTTATACGGTTTCAGCCATGATCCTATCCTTTGCTCCATCATTCGGATGGTACACATTCGGCTGTTTAAGCATTGCTCTCTGTGCTGGAATAGGAAACGGTGTCATTTTTAAGCTTGTGCCGATGTATTTTCAAAAGCAGGCTGGTATTGTGAATGGAATTGTGTCAGCAATGGGTGGTTTGGGAGGATTTTTCCCTCCGTTAATTCTATCCTTGTTATTCAATATTACAGGTCATTATGCAATCGGGTTCATGGCATTGTCCGAAGTTGCCCTCGCAAGTTTGATTTTAGTTGTCTGGATGTATTTCCAAGGTAAAATGGGGCTTGCCAAAGAAGTGATTGACCATACAATAGAAGGCATTTTGATCACCGATATCAGTGGTAAAATCATTTCAGTAAACCCTGCATTTACTAAAATTACGGGCTATCAGGAAAATGAAGTACTTGGAAAGAATCCTAGTATACTTAAGTCTGGTAAACAACCGCAAACTTTTTATGAGGAATTATGGAATTCTATTAAAAAAAATGGTTTCTGGCAAGGTGAAATCTTGAATAGCCGGAAGGATGGGCAACAATATCTACAATGGCTGACAATAAGTGCAATAAAAAATGATGCCGGGGATGTCGTTCAATATGCCGGGATGTTTAGTGACATTTCAAGTAATATAGTGAAAAAAGCATAAAGAATTATATATCGTAAATTCTCAGTCTTGAAGCGGAGCTTTTGACGTACAAAAATATAGTGCAAATTTTCACACTGAACAAGAATACATCGCTCGATAGAAAGCGTAACTTTTGGGAGGACGTGGCGTAAGTCGGTCTGTCCGATAATTTGCGACAAACAAGTAAGGAGGGTGGGAATGAATACTCAGCCACTCAAAAAAAACATTAGTTCTTACATTATTCAAACTCATGAAGAAGAGATTAAACGAATTGCAATGGAGCTTCATGAAGGTGTGGGACAGTCCCTCTACAGTCTCTTTACAGGTATGCAGCTCATTGAAAAGGAAATCGAACAGCCTGCCATGAAAAGCTATGCAGGCGATATGAATCAGCTATTGGAAAAGACAATTCAAGAAATCAGGCTCTTGGCTGTGGAATTGCATCCTCCTACCCTTACAACTCTGGGGCTGATTTCTGCTTTGAAAAGCTATATAAAATTATACACTTCAACATATGGCATTGAAGTTGAGGTAGAGAATCTGGGTGTTGAATCGAAAATATCTGATAGAGAAAGCATTACACTTTTCAGAGTCTGCCAGGAAGCATTAGTGAATATAGCCAGATATGCTGATACGATGAAGGCAAGTATACTATTCAAATGGAAAAAAAGCAGGTTATTGATCATGATTAAAGATTCAGGAAAAGGGTTTGAGGTGGAAACCGCTATGAATAAGTCGAGCGGGCTTGCAGCCATGAGTGAAAGAATGCATTTGATTGGAGGAAAATGTTTCATATTTTCAAAAATAGATGAAGGGACTTCTATAGAGATTTCCCTTCCATTATATTAAAATGTACTAAACAAGGGGTTTGCTAATTGAGCAATCCCCGTTGTTGTTTCATATTCAACTAATAACACTACATATACGAACAGAGCAAAGGGGGAGCAACTTTGATAAAAATTTTGCTTTGCGATGATCACGCCGTTGTAAGAATGGGCTTAAAGATGCTATTAAATAATCATGCTGATATGGAAGTCATAGCGGAAGCTTCTGAAGGGAACGAAGGAATACAGCAAGCGCTAGAGCACCAGCCTAATGTGGTAGTCATGGATTTAAGCATGCCTCATGGGAAAGATGGCTTATCAGCAACTTCAGAACTGAAAAAACTAATGCCTGAAGTATCCATATTAATACTTACAATGCATGATGATGAAGAATATTTATTCAGAGCCATTCAAGCGGGGGCTTCAGGCTGTATTTTAAAAAGTGCACCACATGAAGAATTATTACTAGCTATTCGCTCTGTATCGACCGGAAATGCTTACCTTCATCCATCTGCAACAAAAAGGTTAATGGAAGTATACATAGGCAGTGTGAAGCAGGGGACCTCTGATATTTTCAATCTGCTTTCGGACCGTGAAAAAGAGGTGCTGACATTGATTGCGAAAGGATTTTCCAATAAAGAAATTGCCGGACAACTTGTCATAAGTGTGAAAACGGTTGAAACCCATAAAGGAAACCTGATGGAGAAGCTTCAGATGAAAACAAGACCTGAACTTGTTGCATTTGCTTTAAAAAAGGGGTTATTAGGGCATGGAATTTAACGTGTACAATCAATCAAGAAAAGGTCAACCATTTAAACAAACGTGTGTACAAGTATTAAAAGAGTTGGACTGTGATTTTGTTGGTCTTGCTTTACAAAACAGCAACGGTCCAGATGTAAGCTGGCATTATGCCGCCGGGAACAGAAATGATAAATACAAAAGAATAACTGTTCGATATGGGAAAGGGATAGCAGGTAAGGTCATCTCTACAGGCAGGCCGATGAAAATTGAAGATTTTCCTAATAATATCCTCGGCAAAGCACTAGAATACCCTATCATGCTCGCGGAAAATCTTAGATTCGCTTTCGCAGTTCCAATTCAATTTAAAGTTGTTCTCAAAGGAGTATTATTGGTAGGTAATAGAACAACTCAGCCTATTTCTGAAAGTGACCAGCAAACGATCCTTGATGCAGCGAAAAAATTGGAAAAGGAATTAAACAGCTCAATTTAACGGCAACAGGAGGACTATGAATGGACTGGAATAATCATTTGGAAAAGGAAAAAGAGAATTTTTCTGGGTCCGGCGATGCGACAATTCTCGTCAATGAATCTGGCATCATCTCTTTTGCGAATCAACGGGTATATGAAAATTTTGGTTATTCAAATCATGAATTAATAGGAGAAAAACTTTTGAATCTTATGCCAGGAGCAAACCTTCAGGCAAGTGGGGAAGGGGAAATAATCCACCAGTTCGGAATTCACAAGGATGGTCATGCTTTTTCCCTTTTTTTCAGGATGAATGCCTTTTCTCTTGAAAAAGAGGTCCATTACTTAGTCGTGTTCCATAAAGTGAAAGACCAATCACGGCTTAATCAAAATCAATCCTATCCCATAAATGAGCTGGTTGATATAATGTACGCAATAGATGAATCAACGATTGTTGCTTTTACAGATGAAAAAGGCAAGATAAAATCCTTCAATAAGAAATTTTGTGAGGTATCCAAATATTCAGCATCAGAGCTTTTAGGGAAAGATCATCGAATTATCAATTCAGGTCATCATTCAAAGGAATTTATGCAAAATCTTTGGAGAACAATCTCAGCAGGAAGTGTATGGCAAGGCGAGGTGAAGAACAGAGCAAAGGATGGAACCTATTATTGGGTAGATACCACAATTGTCCCTTTCTTAAATGAAATGGGGAAACCGTATAAATACCTGGCAATTCGGAAGGAAATTACCGAATATAAACGAGTTGTAGAGGAACTGAAAAAATCTGTACACAAACTGGTTGATTTTCAATTTGCTTTGGATGCTTCATCAATTGTAGCAATAACCGATCAAAAAGGGACCATCAAATATGTTAATGATCAATTTTGCAGGATTTCCAAATTTTCAAAGGAAGAGCTGATTGGACAGAATCATCGAATTATTAACTCGGGATTTCATTCTAGAGAATTTTTCAATGATCTATGGAAAATGATTTCATGCGGGAATGTATGGAAAGGTGAGATTAAAAATATGACCAAGGATGGAACTTATTATTGGGTAGATACGACAATAGTTCCGTTTCTTGATGAGCACAATAAACCTTACCAGTATTTGGCGATTCGACATGAAGTGACCAATAGGAAGATTGCGGAAGAAGAGATTCAGAAAATGACGGGTAAAATCATTGATGTTCAGGAAGATGAAAGGAAACGCCTTTCCCGCGAGCTTCACGATGGTATCGGACAAAACCTGTACAGCCATCTCATCACGATTAACAGGCTGCAGGCAGAAATGAGTCATCCCCTGTTAGATCAGATGCGAGATGAAGCGACTGAAATAATCGAAGAACTTCGACACCTATCATGGGAACTGCGGCCATCAGTACTCGATGATCTTGGTTTGTTTCCTGCCATTCGCTCTTATTTGGTCCGGTTTTCAGAGCATCACCATATTAGGGTCCATTTTGACTGTTATTTAAATTGCCGTCTGAACACAAATAAAGAAATTACCATTTACCGTATAATCCAAGAAGCATTAACGAATATTCGTAAATATGCTCATACTCAAGAAGCAACAGTCACGATTCGGGAAATTGATGAAGAAATTCGTGTGGTCATAGAGGATAAAGGAAAGGGCTTTGATATTAAAAAGGTTACCCGTGGCGTAGGCTTATTCAGTATGGAGGAGAGAGCCAGAGCTGCCGGTGGAAACCTTTCCATTCATTCAGTTGAGGAAAGAGGGACAAAAGTATTTTTGGAAATACCTTTGTAGAGAAATCCAAGTCAATTTATATGCAAGGAATTCCTGGGGGGTTCCCATTGGGGCTGCAGTTAGAACTATGCCTCAAAAACTAAAGCTGAAAGTTTTGAAGAAAAACGCTAAGAAGCTAATATGATTAAGTGCTCATATTTTATAATAGAAAACACCTATCTAATGAATTATTAACTAAAAACTTAAAAACATGAAGGAGAAAAAGTATGCAGGCACATAACAAAACCGTCGTGAAGTCCATGCAGATCCTTACCCTTTTCATAAATCATCCGAAACTCACCTTTAATGAGATGGTGGAACTTTCCGACCTGCCGAAAACCTCTTTGCACCGTATGGTGGGATCATTAGAAGAAATGGGATTTTTAACAAGGGAAGATGACGGCCATTATTCACTTGGACTGATATTCTTGCAGTTTGGTCAACTGGTAGGGGAGCGTTTGGATATCAGATCAATTGCCTATCCCATCATGAAAGACCTTCGGGATGATGTAGAAGAAGCAGTGAATTTAATTGTGAGGGATAAGGACGAAGCCATGTACATTGAAAAGGTGGACACATTGCATCCTGTTCGACTTTATACATCTATTGGAAGGCGTTCGCCATTATACGCTGGCGACTCTCGAATCATACTAGCGCATTTGCCAGAAGAAGAGCGTGAAGCTTATTTGGAAAGTATTGAATTAAAACCAATTGCCATTGGAACGATAATGGATAAAGATATACTTCGTCATGCTTTAGATGAAGCTAGAATGAAAGGTTACACGATAACTTCATCTGAACTGGAGAATTATACGAAAGCGGTGAGTGCGCCGATACTCAATGGCAAAGATCAAATAGTAGCTGGCATTAGTGTGGCTGGGATAGAGGCTAGATTTCAGGAAGATCGTTTGCCTGAATTGATTGACAAAGTAACGAAAGCTGCCAAGGAAATTTCCATGAAACTAGGTTCTAAAAAATCTTAAAGAAACTAGAAAATGATATTTTCCAAACAATCATCTTTTAAATCGATAGTTTCCTTAATTAGGATGACTTACATAAGCTGGTTGATTCCTATATAAAAAATGAATAGGGAATAATCTGCAAAGCCACCGATCATGGTGGTTTTTTGTCTTTTTTGGGCTGCTCAGCAGTAAAATGGTTGATGTTAGCAGCTTTAGGAAAGCGCATATCATCAACCATACTAACTGAGCCAAGATGCATAAGTGAACCATTTGAGATGGTTCACCTATGCAAATAAAGTAAGCAATCTACATCGCTATATTCAAGCTTTTGAATCTGGTCACAATCATACGGATGATTTGGTCTGCCTCTAAATATGCACAAAGTCTGATTGATTTATATTTCTCGGCACCCCGATGTCAGCCATTGTAAGTAAACCTGGTTTACGGAGGGCATCAATTTGCTTAGCGGTATTGATAATCATTGCAGCGGTTGCAGTATCCCCAAAGATGCCGTTTGGAACAATCAATCTTTGGGTTTCGTTCCCCTCGATAACGATTTCATCTTCTTGTTTAATACCTGCAGACATCGTTAAATCCAGGTGAATTTCCTTTCCGTCCGTGGTCTTGCCCGTGGAAATTTGATGAAGCCCCTTAACATCCCCAGGTTTTAAGTTAGTTAGGGGAACGGTAATATTTTCGCTTGCAATCGTTGGTTCAATTGTATTGAGTACACTTGAAAGTTTCCAATTGAGCCCATAAGCGATTAATCTGACAGACTCCTCAAGTCCTACATGTCCAATTTTATTTTGTTCAGCTAAAAATTCAAACTCTTCTTTGGTCATCCCGATTCCGACCTTCTTTTGTAAGGGAAGGCGCCTTTTCGAAACATCCACTTTACGATTGACCCTAATTTTATTAACCGTCGTCAATACTGTAGAAAAAGAAATGGCCATAGTATCCATTATGTAGCCTGGATTAATTCCGGTCCCAATGACACTAAGTCCCTTTTCTTTAGCGTAATCATCTATTTCCTGTGAAAGTACAGGATAGCGATGCCAAGGGAAAGAAAGCTCCTCACAGGTGGAAACCACTGAAAATCCATGATCTAGAAGCTCTTTGATTTGAGGCCATACTTGCTGTGCGTTTGAACCAGTTGCATGAAGGGCGACAGGGTGGTCAGCGTCAGTCCTTACTTCCTTTATATGGGAGACTACATACTTATTCGTTTCCTTTTCATTGATGAGTGAGCCAATGTCCTTACCTATCTTATCGGGATCAATATCAACAACTCCGAAAATCGATTGTGGATTGGTTTGGTAAGCACTGCGTAGTATTTCAATGCCAATGGGGCCGAGTCCGAATACTGTAAATTCAGAATATTGTTTAGCCATTCATCTCTCATCCTTTCAAAATAAGGTATAACAAAATGTTAACATTGAGAGATAAATAATAAAAATAGTTAATTTTTATATATTTATAAATAATCGTTATAAAAGGAATGACCCCAATGAATGTGTGGCTATATGCAAAAGAGGTTGCTTCACCTGAAACCTCTTTTGCATATAGCCACATAAATAAACACCATCCTTTCTACATATTACAGAAAGAATAGTGTTTTTTTGTTTTTGGGGTAATGATATGCCCTAGCTTGCTGGGCATATGGCGGCACCCCTATAGGCATATGTTAAGGCAAATCCAATATAAAAAACCCAAAGTTGTTTAAACCTATTACTTTTTACTTTGTATTAAAAGAAATTTTGATTTTTCATTGTAAAATAATAAACAAGAGTTAAAAGAGCTAAAATCGAAAAGTTATAAAAGCTAAACCTTATAAGGTACATTTTACTTTTTTGTGGATCTCTCTTAATAAAAAGTTTAAATGAAATTACACTTGCGAGGGAAGCAACTATCGTACCAAGTCCACCTAAATTTACACCTACTAATAAAGGCTGCCAATTCACGGAGAATTTTGATAAAAAGATCGCAGCTGGTACATTGCTTATCAGTTGGCTTAAAATTATGGAACTGAAAAAGATAGATGTAGGACTTTTGAGATTTTCGCTTGCAAATGTGTGTACTACCTTTAATTCCGATATGTTTCCTATAAATATAAAAAAACATATAAAAGTAATAAGCAATAAATAATCAATTTTCTTCAATAATTTTATATCAAGTATACATGCGGTTCCCAAAGCGATGATGAACGCAAGTTTGTAGCTTAAAACCCCAAGTATGGATGCAGAAATGATGCCAAATAGAATTCCCCATACTGTTGCCCTTTTTTTATTTTTTATAGAAATATACGGAAGTTCCATTTCCAGTGTTTTACTATTCAATCTTTGATTAAGAAAGAATAATAGAATAATTCCAAGAACCACTAATAGAAGGATTGTTGTAAAAAATTGTATGGGCCTTATTCCGTAGTTAGTAAATATATAAAGATTTTGAGGATTTCCCATAGGAGTTAGGCTGCTTCCGATGTTAGCCGCAATTGTCTCTAGTATAATAGTATCTAACATAGAAGTTTGTATAATCTTACTAATTATAAGTGTTAATGGTACAAATGTTATTAATGCCACATCATTCGTTACAAGCATGGAACTAAAAAAGCATAATAAAATTAGGATTGCTGAAACACTTTTACTATTATGACATTTACTCAGTATAGCAATGGCGAACTTATCCAATAGTTTAAGATCTTCCAGAGCCTTAACTACGAGCATAAGATTAAATAAACTGACTAATACTTTAAAATCAATATATTCTAGTTTTGGTGAATGGAATAAACAGCTTACGATTGCAAACAAGAGTGATATGGTAAATACAATGTCTTTTTTTAAAATTCCAAATTTCAAGTTCACTTTTTTTCGTACTCCACATAAATATATTCTTTCATCAAATCCCCCTCCAGTACTATCTATTCTACTACATTACTCCGTTTCTTACATTTGAAACATACACTTAAAAAACACCATCATTTCCATGAAATTACAGAAAAAATAGCATTTTTTAGTTATGGGGGTAATGATTTGTCTTGGCTTGATGGGCATTAGGTGGTACTTCTTAATGAACTCCCTCAGTTTGATACGAATATCTCTCGAAGGCTCACTTATTCGCAGGATTTCATAACCCTTGTAATTAGACTTACGAGTAAATGAAATGAGTTCAGATCAGTTAGGC